>CALGAJ010000299.1 GCA_937951975.1 uncultured Desulfotignum sp. | reverse complement strand
CCATCCTGATCGAAGATCTGTTTTTATTTTTATATTCTATCAAATATATCAGATACTTATTCAATTATTTTTCGCATCGTTTCCGATCATTTCGTTTCTGGCACACTCCTTGAGATAACTGTCAATGAAACGATAACCCAGCGGAAACCCAAGCGCGATTTTTTTCGCCCCAGACGTCACCCGCCATGACATGATAAGGAGACACCATGAAGAGCGATACCAATTATATGAAAAGAATACGGAAACTGCGGGACCGGGTGGTCAATGCCACCCCCACCATGGACATTGAAAACGCTCTGATTTTAACCGAAAGCTTCCGGCAGACCGAAGCCCTGCCCAGAGAAATGCGGAAAGCCAGAGCCTTCAAGGATGTGTGTGCCAAAAAAACCATCACCATCTGGGACCATGAACTCATCGTCGGCTGTTCCGGAAAAATCGCCCGGGGCGGCGTATTGTGTGCGGATGTGTGCTGGTCCGTGCTGGACAAGGAGCTGGATACCATATCCATCCGGCCGTACGATCCTTTTTACATCAGCGAAGAAGACAAAAAGCGGTTCCGCCAGGTCATCAAACCTTACTGGCTGGGCCGGTCCAATTTTGAAAAATGGGAGGCCCAGGCCCCGAAGGATATCGTGGATCTCAAGGAAAACGCCGTCATCTACATTGACCGGAAAGCGGTGCGGGGACCGGGAGAATTGACCCCGGACTATAAAGAACTGCTGGCCGAAGGCATGAACGGTATCATCGCCTATATTGAAAAGAAAAAAGCGGAATACGACCTGGCAAAGCCCAATCACTATCCGAGAATCGCTTATCTGGATGCCATGAAAACCGCTGCTGAAGGCATGGTTATCCTGGGGCAACGGTACCGGGAGAAAGCCCTTGAAATGGCGGAAACGGAAACCGACGATACCCGGAAACAGGAACTGCTGGAGATCGCCAAGGTGTTTTCACGAATTCCGGCCCAACCGGCAACCACCTTTCACGAGGCCCTCCAGTTTGTCTATCTCTACCATTCCAGTATTTTCATGGAGCAGAACGCCGCCTCCTACAACCTCGGGCGGATCGACCAGTACCTGTATCCCTATTACAAAGCAGACCTTGCCGCCGGCCGCATCACCCCTGAAAAAGCCCAGGAGCTGCTGGACTGCACCTGGATCAAACTGGCCGAACCCTGCCTGTTCCAGGATGAAACCACAGCGGAATACGCCAACGGATATACCATGTTCCAGAACGTGTGTGCCGGCGGCATCGACGCCAACGGCCAGGATGCGGTAAACGATCTGTCCTACATGGTGATCCAGGCTTCCATGGACACCATGCTCTACCAGCCCTCCCTGTCCGTGCGCTACAACCTGTCCAAAAACCCGGATACGTTCCTGAGAAAATGTGCAGAATGCATCAATACCGGCAACGGGTTTCCGGCCTTTCACAACGACGAAGTCGGCATCCGCATGGTCCAGAACAAAGGGGTACCCCTGCACGAGGCCTACGACTGGAACCCCTGCGGATGCGTGGAAACCAACCTGGCCGGCAAGATCAGGGGATATGTGAGTGCGGACGTGAACCTGGCCTCTTTGGTGGAATTTGTGCTGTTCCGGGGTGTTCACCGGAAAAGCGGGAAAATGCTGGGCATCGACACCGGCGATCCCACACAGTTCAAGACCTATGACGAATTTGCCGCCGCCGTCAAACAGCAGATCGACCACATCATCAAAAAAGTGGTCCAGGCCAACAATATCCTGGACGAGATCTGGGATGACCGGCCCGTGCCCTTTATTTCCCTGAGTTTCCGCAACTGCATTGACACGGCCACGGACTATACCCACGGCGGTACCAAATACGATTGCGGCAACGGCATCATCTATGACGGGGTGGCGGATTTTATCAACAGTATTTCCGCAGTCAAGGAACTGGTGTTTGACACGAAAGATGTGTCCATGGAACGGCTGATCCAGGCCCTGGCCGCAGATTTTGTCAGTTATGACGATGTCTGGGCCAGATGCCTGGCTGCGGAAAAATACGGCAACGATCTGGAAGGGCCGGATTCTGTGGCGGCTGACATGATGACCTACCTGGCCGTACAGACCAATACCCAGGACAGCAAATACGGCAATCTCATGTCCGGGATCCTGCCGGTGACGGCCCATGTCCCCTTAGGCAAGACCGTAGGGGCCCTGCCTTCCGGCCGCAGGGCCTGGACCACCCTGACCGACGGCCTGTCCCCCACCGGCGGCACCGATGTCAACGGCGCCGGCGCCGTGCTCAAATCCGTGGCCAAAATCCCCCACGATCTTTACGCGTCAGGTACCTTGTTGAACATGAAACTGTCCCCGGAATTGATGAAAGAGCAGCGGGGCATCGTCAACCTCATGTCGCTTCTCAAAACCGCCTGTTCTTTGGGGGTGTTCCATGCCCAGTTCAACGTGGTGGACAAAGAAGTGCTGATCAAGGCCCAGAAGGAACCGGAAAAATACCGGGATCTTTTGATCCGGGTGGCCGGATACACCGCCTATTTTGTGGAGCTGTGCCCGGAGGTCCAGGACGAAATCATCCACCGGACCATCCAGGAAACCATAACGGCTGACAGAACCGCGGCCGGCTGCTGCTGAAGGAGGATTTCATGCCGATTTCCGGCCGCATCCTGCGCATAGAAAAACTGTCCAGCTTTGACGGGGACGGTCTGCGGACCGTGGTATTTCTCAAAGGCTGTCCCCTGGCCTGCCAGTGGTGTTCCACCCCGGAATCCCAGCGGTCCGGCACGGATTTCGGTGTGGACCGCAGCAAATGTACGGGATGTTTTTCCTGTGTGGAAGCCTGCCCGGAAAAGGCCCTGGCCTGGAACATGAAGACGGAACAGTTCATTGTTGACAAATCCCTGTGTACCGATTGCAGGACCTGCGTGGACGTCTGTCCGCAAAAAGCACGCCAGGCATGGGGATACACCGCAGACACCGACGACATTTTCAGGGAAGTGGAAAAAGACTCGCTTTTCTACTTCCATTCCGGCGGCGGGGTGACCCTGTCAGGCGGAGAACCGTTGCTGCAGCCGCAGTTTTGTGCCGAACTGCTGGAAAAATGCCTGGCCCATGGCATCAACACGGCAGTTGAAACCTGCGGTCATGTGCCATGGGAAAATTTTGCGGCGGTTCTGCCGTTTATCGATACCCTGTTTTTTGATATCAAACACCTGGACACCACCGTCCACCGGCAGCTCACCAGTACCGGCAATGACCGGATACTGGACAACCTGGCCAGGGTGGATGGTGCCGGCCATGCCCTGTCCCTGGTAATCCGGATGCCCGTGATCCCCGGGTGCAATGACACGGATGACAATATCCGGGCGCTGGGCAGTTTATGCAAAACCCTTTCAACCCTGAAGGAAATCCAGGTACTGCCCTACCACCGCCTGGGAATCGAAACCTACCGAAGACTGTCGGTTCCTTATGCCCTAAAACATACCCAAACCCCGGATGAAACGTCCATGGCACACTGCCGGGCCCTCCTGGAACAGATGGGATTGCAGGCAAAGGTGGGCGGATAAACACGTTATACCATCAGAAGGAGACAATCATGACAACACAGACCGTGCCGGCCATTGAATGCGACCATGTGTGGAAGATTTACGGCAAAAAAGAAAAGCTGGCCTACCAGGCCATTCTGGAGCGGGGCCTGAACAAGGAAAAATGTCTGGAAACCTATGGGTGTGTCATCGGGGTCCAGGACGCTTCCTTTTGTGTTCAGCCCGGTGAGATTTTCTGTATCATGGGGTTGTCCGGCAGCGGTAAATCCACGTTGATGCGCCATATCAACCGGCTTATTGACCCCACTGACGGCACGATCCGGGTGAACGGCATCGACATCAACCAATTGAATGAACCACAGATGCGCAAACTGCGGTCTGAAAAAATCGGAATGGTGTTCCAGAACATGGCCCTGCTGCCCCACCGCAATGTCCGGGACAATGTGGCATTCGGTCTGGAACTGAGGAAAGTATCCAAAGAAAAACGCCGGGAAAAAGCCGATCATGCCCTGGAACTGGTCCATTTGTCAAAATGGGGGGATCAGTACCCCGGAAACCTGTCCGGCGGCATGCAGCAGCGGGTGGGACTGGCCCGGGCACTGGCCTCGGATCCGGATATCCTGCTCATGGACGAACCGTTCTCCGCTCTGGATCCGTTGATTCGGCGGCAGCTCCAGGACCAGTTCCTGGAACTGTCCTCCAAGCTGAAAAAATCCACCCTGTTCATCACCCACGACCTGGATGAAGCCATCCGCATCGGGGATCATATCGCCATCATGAAAGACGGGGTCCTGGTGCAGACCGGGACCCCGGAAGAGATCGTCACGAACCCGGCAGACGATTATGTGGCGGATTTTGTGGCCGGCATCTCCCGCCTGCACCTGGTGACCGCCCGGTCGGTGATGTATCCGGCAGCGGAATTTACCGCCCGGTATCCGGACCAGGAACTGTCCCGTCTCCCGACGGTAGCGGAAACCGACGATCTGGACGTTCTGGTGGAAATCATGACCGAGGTGGACGTCAACCGGGTGGCAGTCGCCAGCAACGGCAAGATTGCCGGTGTTGTGACACGCCGCAGCCTGCTGCGGGGCATCCAGGGCAAGCCGCCCGAACGAATGAACGGGCAGACGCCTGCCGCCATTTCAACTCAGACGACCAAGGTGACTGTTTAACAGCTGACAAAAACCGTTAACCCGTTTCGGGTGCAATGCACACCGGAAAAAAACATAAACCAGCAGAAAAATATCTGGAGGAACCATGAAGAACAACCTGTCCAAACTGATTGTAACGGCCTGTATCCTTATCATGGCATTCGGCACCACCCTTGCCGGTGCTGCTGAGAAAAAAACCATCAAAATGGGGATACTTCAATGGAATGACCTGGTCTGTCCCAGCCTGGTCACCAAAAAAACCATGGAAAAATTTCATGGGTATGACATCGAAGTGGTGGAATTTTTTGAATGGGGCATCGCCTATGCCACCTTGGCCAAGGGAGATGTGGATATCCTGATGTCGCAGATGAATTTTGTGGCCTGGGACTACTGGACCCGTTACAAAAACCGGCTGGAAAAGCTCTCCTGTTCCTCCCACGGCCTGAACCAGGGGATTGTGGTGCCCTCCTATG
>CALGAJ010000298.1 GCA_937951975.1 uncultured Desulfotignum sp. | reverse complement strand
CAGCGGGCCCTGGAGATCACCATGGATCTGGCAGTGCAGCTGGACGCGGAGGTGTCCGTGATCATCGTGGCCGAACCCTCGTATCTCAAGGGAAAACCATCCGGGCCCGACCCCTGGGAACAGCAGATGGTTCAACAGGTCCGGGAACTGGCCCGGGTCCATGAGACCCGGGTTCAGGAAATCGTCCGCCGGGGCAATCCGGTCAAAGAAATTGCTTCTGCGGCCGCAGACTGCCAGCTGTTGGTGCTGGCCGGCAATGACAGCCACACCAAATTTTTTTCCATCCATACCGCAGACATGATCCTGAACCGGGTCGCCTGTTCCGTGCTGCTGGTCTCATAAATGAAGGTGTTGACGCAATGGAGATTCATTCCGCATGGGCCCTGGTGCTGGTATCCCTGGGGGCCGCGTTTCTGCCCAGCCTGGGACAGCGGCTCCGGGTGCCGTCGGTGGTGCTGGAAATTCTGTTCGGGGTGGTGATCGGCAAAAGCCTGTTGAACCTCCAGTTCGGGGGAGACTGGATCGCTTTTCTGTCCCATCTGGGATTTCTGATCCTGATGTTCCATGCGGGCATGGAAATCAACTTCAGCATGCTCAAACAGCAGCGGTCCGGCATGTTTGCCGTCCAGGCCGGGGTGTTCCTGCTCACCCTTCTGCTGTCCTTGGGCGCGGCCGTCCTGCTGGGACAGGGTCTGTATCTGGGACTGGTGCTGTCAACCACCTCCCTGGGCCTGGTGGTGCCAACCCTCAAGGACACCGGTGCCAGCCAGACGCCTTTGGGACAGAACGCGCTTATCGCCGCCACCCTGGCTGATTTTCTGACCCTTTTCGGGATCACGTTTTTCCTGTTGTGGCACCAGAACGGATTTGGCTGGGATTTTCTGCGGCCCCTGCCCCTGTTTATCGGATTCGGTGTTCTGCTGAAACTGATCCAGTTTCTGGCCTGGTGGTATCCGGAAAAAACGGACCGGCTGCTGGCGGACCGGGATTCCCAGGAACTGGGGGTGAGGTTTTCCCTGGCCCTGCTGTTTTTGTTTGTGGCCCTGTCCGAGCTGGCCCACCTGGAACCGGTGTTAGGGGCATTTATGGGAGGGGCTCTGCTTTCCATTGTGTTCAGGGAAAAAACACACCTGGAACAGAAACTGTCCGGTTTCGGGTACGGATTTCTGGTGCCGTTGTTTTTCATCCATGTGGGCATGCAGTTTGATGTGGCCAATGTCCTGTCCATGGGTCAGCTGGTGTTCACCGGCAAACTGCTGGGGGTTGCCATGCTGGTCAAGATCCTGCCCTGCCTGCTTTTCGTGTTCGCCGGACTGTCTTTTCTCAACTCCCTGCATGTCGGGCTGCTCATGACCTCCCGGTTGAGCCTCATCATTGTGGCGGCCACCTTGGGCCTGGAATTCGGATTTATCACCGAGGCTTTCAAGGATGCCATTATCCTGCTGGCCATTATCACCTGTCTGATGGGTCCGACACTTTTCAAGGCCCTTTACCGGTCTGACGGAGATGATTCAGACACCCGCACCCGGATTAAAAAAACAAAGTTGGCTGCCGGCTGGATGCGGCATCAAACCAAAAAAATGGAATAAAACAAGAATGATGGATACAACAAACAGGAGATTGATTTGAAAACAGTAATCGTGGCGGCCCATGGCAGCCGTCAGAAAGCGTCTGCCGCAGAGGTGGCGGCCCTGGCAAAAAAACTGGACGCCAGAGTCAAAACCGACGGGTCAAATAATATTCAACGGGTGGTGCATGCCTTTCTGCAGTTCTGTGATCCCTTACTGGAAACGGTGATCCAGGAACTGGCGGACAGCGGGGTGGACGAAGTGGTGATATTTCCATTTTTCATTTCCGCGGGCAGTCATGTGCAGACAGATATCCCCCGGGCTGTTGAAACTGCCCGGCTCAAGCATCCCCGCGTGCGGTTTCACATCACCCGGCACCTGGGGGTACTGGATGCTATTGAAGATATCATTTTAAAAGAGGTGGCCGAATAGCATCATGACCCAACCAACCATTCTGATTATAAAAACCGGAGACACATTTGCCGATCTTATCGGTTCATTCGGGGATTTTGAAGACTGGATCCGCCGGGGTTTAGGCGTGGGAGAGGCACAGGTGCGGGAGGTCAATGCCCCGGCATTTGAACCCCTGGCCGAACCCGGCACCTTCAGCGGGGCCGTGATCGCCGGTTCCCATGCCATGGTCACCCAGAACCTGGACTGGAGTCTGAGGGTGGAGGCCTGGCTGGTCCCGGTGGTGGCGGCCGGAATCCCGGTGCTGGGGATCTGCTACGGGCATCAGCTGCTGGCAAAGGCCCTGGGCGGCAAGGTGGATTTTCACCCAGACGGCCTGGAGATCGGCACCATACCCATCACTCTGACCGCCGAAGCCCTGTCAGATCCTCTGCTCCAGGGGCTGCCACAGGTGTTCAAGGCCCATACCTGCCATTCCCAGACCGTGCTGACTCTGCCCCCCGGGGGGGTGATTCTGGCAGAAAACACCCATGACCCCCATCATGCCTTCCGTGTGGGCCATGCCGCCTGGGGCGTACAGTTTCACCCGGAATACTCTCCTGATATCATGGCCGGGTATGTCCGCAACATGTCACCGGTGATCCAGGCCATGAGTCATGATCCTGCAAAAATTCAGACGCAGGTGACGGATACACCCGAAGCGGCTCAAGTGCTGACCCGGTTTGCCGCCCTGTGCAACCTTGACCGAAGAACGGATTGACACAGCCGTCATTGATTATCATTCTGGGGCAGACCGGTACAAAAACGGCACCGCAGAATTTCGCGGATCCGTTACCCGTATCCCTACATTTTTTTGTTTTTGAAAAATTCTTTGACAAACGAGATGTGGATGTTCATGGATGCATACGCCCGGTCCGGGTCCCGGGAGGAAATGGCCTCCAGAATGGCCTGGTGCTGGGCAAATATCTTTTCAACGTTTTCAGGGTCTTCGTACAGGCTGGTCAGGTTTTCCCGGATGCCGTGGAACAGGTAATCATAGAAATTGCGCATGATCAGGATATGGAGCGGATTTTTGGCGGCATAGGCAATGGCCATGTGAAACCCGGTATCCGCTTCCGTTCCCAGACGGCCGGAAGTGACTTCCTGCTGCATCTCATCGATGCTCTGAGCCATGGCGGCGATATCGGTTTCATCGGCCCGCTGGGCCGCCAGGGAAGCGGCATTGCATTCCAGGCCCAGCCGGACTTCCAGCAGGTCCACCAGGGTGGCGGACTGGGCTTCC
>CALGAJ010000297.1 GCA_937951975.1 uncultured Desulfotignum sp. | reverse complement strand
CAGGGGATGCAGGGCACCTCCGGCAGGCGGTTGATGAACAGGGAGACATACCGGTTCTGAAGTCCGGTCAGAGATGGGCAGGCAGGGACCGGCCCTGCCTGCGCAAATATCCGGGCCAGATCCCGGTCATGGGGCCGCTGTTTCGGGTAGGCAAACAGCCGGGACAGGGCCAAGAGGGTTTCCGGTTCCGCGGAAAACCGGATTTCGGAGATCTGACCCATGGCGTTATCCCTCCTTGACCACGGGCAGTTTGTGAACAGCCACCAGGATCAGGGCGCACACAAACGAGAGAACCCCGGCAAAAATCATTATCTCCACCAGGGTGGGAAAATAGCTGTGATGGGAGACAAAGGTGTCTGCGGGCGGCACATACCGGCCCGAGGCAATGGGTACGGACCAGAGGGTGTGCTGGCTTCCCAGAGGCGCCAGGGTCAGGGGCATCTGATTGAAGGCCGCCGGCATGAGCAGGATCCGGTGGACAAAGATGCCGGCGATGATCAACAGGCAGCCTGCCATGATGCCGGACATGGTTTGGCGCACCCTTGCGTTGAGCAGCAGCACCACTCCGGCCAGCGGTGCCAGCACCTCAAAAGCATGGGCCAGGCCGTATTCCTGCAAAGTGATGGCCAGGGCTTCTTTTGCATGATCCGATCCATACCAGGCATGGATCACAAAATCGTTGTACATGAGAAAGAGATGGATGAAAAAAGACGTGGCGATAAATATCGCCATGATGCGGAAAGCGTTCTGGAATTTGTCTGCCGTGCCGTAACACAGCACCGCCACCAGCATGACCACGGCTGTGCCCGATGCCAGGGCCGCTGCCACGAAATCCGGGGCCATGACGGCCGTGTGCCACCAGCCTCTGGCTCCCTGGGTGGCGAAAATCCAGGCCGTGACCACATGAATGCTCACGGCCGCCACCAGGGAAAACGGGGCCAGACGTTTGGCCCACCGGTCGGAAAATCCGGCGGGATCCGGCACGGGCAGGGCGATTTTGTTCAGGAAACCGGTGCGGGCGGCCAGGTCCGGCAGCATCAGCAGGTACAGGTAGATCAAAGACAGGCCCGCATACAGGTTGAGCACGATCACGTCCCACACCAGGGGCGACATGATCTGGGGATGCAGCAGCAGGTTCAGGACCCGGAAAGGCCGTCCCAGGTCCGACAGTACGATCAGCATGGCCGCCGCCACATTGGCGAAGGCGCACAGGGCACCGATCCTGGCAAACGGCTTGAGGGCCGTGACCCCGAACAGATAGATCATGGAACTGAGCACCAGCCCGCCGGCGGCATTGCCGACAAAAAACGCCAGGGCCGATACATACAGCCCCCAGGAATAGGCATTGTTCATGTCCGTGAGGATCAGGCCTCTCCACAGCTGGATGAGCCACATCAACGCCCCTGCGGCCATGATCAGGCTAAAAACGGTCAGGCTGACTTTTTTGGAAACACCCATTTTCATACCTCCTTTCGTTTGGGGGGCAGGTAATACACATTGGGCCGGGTCCCTTTTTCCGGCAGCAGGGTGAACCCGTTCATCTGCCGGATCATTTGGGACACCCGGCTGTCCGGGTCATCCAGGTCTCCCACATGCCGGGCTTTTCCCGGACAGGCCCGGACACAGGCCGGATCCAGCCCCCGGGCCTGGTAATGGGCGCAGAAATGGCATTTTTCCACGATCCCCTTGATGCGCACAGGCGAATACACCAGGCGGTTGTCCAGGCGGAAGGGTTCGGGATACCCATAGGTATACCCGTTCTGGTATTCATACCTTTTGATGCCGTCTTTTGACGACTCCCAGTTGAACTGCCGCACCCCGTAGGGACAGGCCGCCATGCAGTACCGGCACCCGATGCACCGCTCAAAATCGATGAGCACGGTCCCGTCATCCGTCTGATAGGTGGCCCCCACCGGACACACCTTGACGCAGGGGGCGTTCTGACAGTGCTGGCAGTGGATGGGCAGAAAATACAGGTTTTCCGGGGCCGAGGCGGTCAGGTGGCGGTCGCTGCCGGGGGTGACCACCCGGTTCCACCAGCTGCCGGCGGGCTGGGCATTGTGCTGCTTGCAGGCCACGGCACAGGACCGGCACCCGATACATTTTTCCAGGTCGATGACCATTCCGCGTCTCATGAGATGATCCTCCTTGCATCCACCAGACACTCGTTCCACACCGTGGTGGGGGACCAGATGCCCGGGACAAAATAGATTTCGTGTAGCGGCTTGATCCAGGCCCGGGTCAGCGAATTGTAGGAATGATCCTGGAGATACTTGGCCCACCATCCCTGTTCAAAGATCAGGGTACCTCGGCGGCAGCCCGGATCGATCACCGCATAGGCCCGGGTTTTCCCCCGGTTGTTGTACACTTCCACCAGGTCCTCGGCGGTGATGCCGCGTTCGGCCGCATCCGCCGGGTTCAGAAACACCTTGGGTTTGTGGCCCTGGAGTTCATTGAGCCACACATTGTTGGAATGGGTGGAGTGGACCCGGTACAAAGAATTTTTGGTGACATACCGGAGCCGGTATCTGGTTCTGGCATCCGGATCCTCCCGGTATTCGGTGTCTTCAAACGTGGGTTTGTTGACCGGCAGCTGTTCCCCTTCGGCCAGGAACAGGTCCTCATCCTTGTAGAATTCGATGCGCCCGGATTTCACGAACCGGGCCGTGGCCGGCAGCGGGGCCGGATAGCTGGGGGGCGGGAACGGGACCCGGTCATGGACCTGTTCGTAAAACGGCACCTGGCGGTCATCAGGTGCGGTGGAATGCAGACGGACCGGCCCTTTTTTTACCATGTCCAGGGTGATGCCTCTGGTTTCCATGCCCCCGGTTTTCAACAGCAGGTCAATGATCTCAAGGCAGGCGGCTGTGTCGTCCAGGTCCGGGTAGAACAGGGCCTCCCAGTCCGGATTCAGGCGTTTTGCCAGTCCCCGCATGAGTGCCAGACCGGTGCGGGCTTCGAACAGCGGCGCAATGGCCGGTTCCTGGAGCTGGAGATAGGGATGCAGGATGGTGGCGGTGAGTTCATAATTTTCATACCAGGTGGTGGCCGGAAACACCACATCCGACCACTGGCAGGAGGTGGTCATGCTGAAGTCAAAGGTTGCCACGAACTCGATGTCCCCGGAGGCGGCCCGGTCCCTTAAGGCATTGGACATGTTGTGCTGGTCAAAAGGATTGCCCCATCCCCCGATCATGGCTTTGATGCCGTTTTCCGGATACCGGGGTCCGCCGCCGTTCAGAAAATGCAGGTAAGGGACCCAGTTGAGCTTTCCCTGACTGGGGAGCCACCATTCACTGACATCAAACCGGATCCGGTACTGGCCGGCATAGGTGGAGATGCCCCCTCCGCTGACGCCGATGCTGCCGGTGAGCACCGGCAGAAGCGACAGGGCCCGGCCCTTGAGGTCCCCGTGGTACCACTGGTAGTTGGAAGCCCCGTACACGATGTGCAGCGGGGTCCTTGTGGCCGCCTCCACGGCGATGCGCTCGATGGTCCGGGCCGGGGCCCCGGTGATCTGTGCCACGGTTTCCGGAGAATAATCGGCCAGCATCTCTTTGAGCTGGGAAAACACCGTCACTGCTTCCACCCGGGTGCCGTCGGTCAGCTCGACCGTGACCGTTCCCTCCAGGTCCGCCCGGGTGGGGGCCAGGTGTTCGGGATCCAGAATGACGGGCCGGTTGTCCCGGGACACCACAAACAGGTCCCGGTATTCGGGAATTTTCATCGCGTCTGCCTGGTGTTTCAGGTCCCTGACCTGTCCGGCCAGAAGCCGCTTGCCCGTGTCTTTTCGCACCAGCACCGGCATGTCCGTGAAATCCTGGAGAAAGGCGGTGTCATACAGATTCCGTTCAATGATCACTTTGGCCATCCCCAGGGCCAGAGCCGCGTCCGTGTCCGGCTGAATGGACACCCATTCATCCGCCTTGGATGCGGTGGCACAGAAATCCGGGTCCACCACCACCACCTTGCCGGCCTTCTTGGCTTGGATGAGATGGTGCACATCCGGCAGCCGGGTCTGCACCAGGTTGGACCCCAGCACAATGGTATACCCGGCATTGGGCCATTCCAGGGATTCCAGCTCTTCGGTCTGGACCCCGAAGGTCATGGGCCAGAACATGGGCAGGTCCCCGTTCTGGTCATACCCGTGGTGGATGGTCCAGTTGGCCAGCCCGGCCAGGCGAACGAACGCACCTTTGTGCACATAGCCTGTACCGGGCACCTGGACCGTGGTGGCAATGGCGTGAGACCCGTATTTTTTCGTTATTTTCCTGAGTTTGTCCGCCGTGTAGTCCAGGGCCTCGTCCCAGGAGGCCCGGCGGAATTCGCCGCTGCCCCGGGGGCCGGTGCGGATCAGCGGATATTTGACCCGGTCCTTGCCGTACACCAGGTTCATCATGGACAGCCCCCGCAGGCATCCCCTGGGATTGTAGCTGTCTTCCGGATAGTCGGCCGCCTGGATCAGGGTGGCGATGCGGCCGTCCTTTACATGCACGTTGAACCCGCAGGCCCCGGTGCAGTTGGGAGAGCAGGTGGTCCGGGTGATAGTTTCCCCTTCGGTCCCGGCAGAGGCGGCCGCAGACCCTGCAAACCGCATGAACTTCAGGTCCAGGGACGACAACGCCCCGGCTGCCAGGCTGGTTTTGATAAATTCACGGCGGTTGACACCCATGATGACTCCTCCCTTGGCTGGATGATTTTCAGATATGCCCGTGTGTTACATTCCTGCATACCACAGGGGGAGCCGTCAAAAATTGATTCAGATCAAGTTTCCACCACTTTTTTTGTGGCCGCAGCCATTGCTTCTCTGGTACAGACAACCCGCTCATTTTGTTGTAAGCAGCAAAGAACCCTGATATAAAGAACGATGTCAGCTGTGGAGTTGAAAGATGGGTTGTCAAAAGATTGCGTGGTATTTTTGAAAGGGTGAAAAGGCGTGTTTTATGACTGTTCAGATAATTTTGCTTCTGTCAATTGTCCTCATGGCCCTCATCGTCTTCATCGGGGGGTGGTTGTCTGTGGATCTTGTGGGGCTGCTCGTGCTTTCGGCCCTGGCGCTGCTGGGATACCTCAGCCCGGAAGAGGCCCTGGCAGGATTCAGCAGCCCGGCTGTGGTCACGGTGTGGGCGATGTTTATCCTGTCAGCCGGGCTGACCCGCACCGGTATCGCTTATCGCATCGGACAGCCCCTCCAGCGTTTTTCCAGGGGAAGCGAAGTATTGCTCATGGTGGTCTTGATGGCCACGGCAAGCATTTTTTCAGCCCTTATCAATACCACAACGGTGGCGGCGATTCTGTTACCCACCGCCATGGATCTGGCCCGGCGCAGCGGTCGTCCGCCCGCACGGCTCTTGTTGCCCTTTTCCCTGGGATGTCTGCTTGGCGGTCCGTTTACCGGTATCTCCACCGCCCCCAATATCATCGCCACTGATATTCTGCGCAGCGCCGGCTTTGAAACCTTTAAAATTTTTGATTTTACCCCCATTACCGGGACCATTGTGATCTCCGGTATTTTGTTCATGGTCGTGATGGGTCGCTTCTTATTGCCGTCAGAATCCGGAAAAACCCTGGACAGCAACCACATACCAGAGACAGATCTTTATGGGCTTGACACGCATCTTTTTACCACCCGGATCCGGCCTGGATCCCCCCTGATCGGCCGGACTTTGGCACAGAGCCGGTTTGGTTCAGTCCTTTCCGTCACGGTGCTGGCGCTGCAACGCAAAGGGGTGCTGCTCCTTGCGCCTCTCCCCACGGAAATTCTGCAGAAAGATGATGAGCTCATCATGCACGGTCAGCCTGACCTTGTCCAGCGATTCGACGGCAGTCACCATCTTCAAATAGAATCTCTTGATTCTGCCCGGGAGATGTTTTTCCAGCACATGGACGTGGTGGATTGCCGTGTGTCTGAAAATTCTTCTCTTCTGGGAACGACCCTTGTTGAAAGCGGATTGCGGCGTCAGTACCAGGTCCATGTATTGACCTTGCACGATTCTGCGGGCAACGTCATTCAAAATGCCCAGCATCATCGCTTTGCTGTCGGGGATCGGTTGCTGCTTCAGGGAGAAAAAAATGCGCTGGAAACGTTGGTCCAACAGGATCTTGTGACAGAACCGCAGGTTGTTACCCAGGATGAGGTGGATTCCTTGACTGACGGCCGTACCAGATTGTTGCCTGTACGCATTCCTCCGGGATCGGTGCTGGCGGATCGCAGCCTGCTTGAAAGCCGTCTGGGAAATGTTTTCGGGCTTACCGTGGCAGGAATTATCCGGGATGGTGCGTTGGTTTGCCTGCCATTGTCCGATGAAAAGATACAGGCGGGTGATCTGCTGATCATACAGGGATCTCCACGGGGTCTTGACACACCCCCGGGACTTCAAGAACTCAAGATTTCTGAAAAATCCGACCACCTGCTTGCGGAGCTGGAGTCTCAGCAGGTCGGGGTGACCGAAATACTTCTTTCACCCAGGACCACCCTGACGGGCAAAACCCTGACGGATCTTCTGTTCCGGGAACATTATGGGATCAACGTACTGGCCATCTGGCGCAATGGTCAAGCCTTTCGCACCGGCTTGCAGGATATGCCCCTCAAATTCGGGGATGCCCTGCTGGTTTACGGACAACGCAAAAAGCTCCAGGCCGTGGCCCGGGATCCTGATTTTCTCGTACTTGACACAGCGGCTGTGGAGGCCCCCCGCCTGGAGAAAGCAGGCATTGCCGCCGCCATCATGGTGGCGGTGATTTTGAGCGCCATCCTCGGTCTGGTCCCCATTTCCATTGCCGCTGTTGCCGGATCGTCCCTCCTGGTCCTCTCCGGTGCGCTGACCATGCAGGAAGCTTACCGGGCCATTGAATGGAAAGTGATTTTTCTCATCGCCAGCATGCTGCCTTTGGGGGTTGCGATCCAGAACACGGGAGCGGCCCAGATGGGGGCCGAGGTATTGATCTCCCTGGTGGGAGATCTTGGCCCCCGCTGGGTGGTTGGCACTCTTTTCTTTGTCACTGTAATCGGGACCCAGGTGATTCCCACGGCGGCCCTGGTGGTGCTCATGGCGCCGGTGGCACTGAGTGCGGCAGCCACCCTTGGCATCTCCCCCCAACTGCTGATGATGACGGTGGCCATTGCCGCGTCTGCCAGCTTTGCCAGCCCGCTGTCTCATCCCGCCCACCTGCTCGTCATGGGGCCCGGCGGGTATCGTTTTATGGATTATGTCAAGGTGGGCGTGCCGCTGACGGCTGTCACTTTTGCGGTGTCTGTGTGGCTGCTCCCGATTTTCTGGCCACCGTATTAGGTTTTACAGGGTAAACGATGTGTTCCAGGATCAGTACAGCCAGCACACCCATGGCAAATCCGTTCCCGATCACCGGCAGCAGTAAGGGAGGAAAGGTTGTCTTGACCTGGGGGGGTAGATAGGAGACCAGGATGCTGATCATCATGGGGATTCCAATGGTGAGGCCGTCCTGGAAAGAAAACCCTTTGGAACCAAAGGCCATCATCAGGCCGGCCGCAAGCTGCGCGCACATGATATAAAGAAGGATCGTTCCTATCACAACGGCCGGCACATTCCAGATAAAAGCCACCACGCCGGGTAAAAAGGCCATGGCCATCAGGGCCAGGCTGGTGGGAATCAGGGTAAAGCGGGAGGCATTGCCGTTGGCTGCGATGATCCCGACGCTCATGGAAAAATTCACGGGTCCGATCACACCAAAGAAACCGGCCAGCATGTTGGACAGACCACTCAGGGTGATGCCACGGGTCACCCTGGATTTCATGTCCGGGGGTTTTACAATCTGGCCCACTGCCTGAATGGAACCTAAATCGTTGATGGAAAGGGCGATAAAGCAGATCATAAACGATATCAGCAGACCCGGATCCCAGATCGGATGGGTGGTGAAATCATTGAAAAAACCGGACACCCATCCCAGGTGTCCCCGGTCATGCCATACCTCGGCCGGTACTACCAAGAAGTAGGCCATGGTGCCGACGATAATGGCCCAGACGATCATGGTGGTTTTCCAGATGCCCGGAAGAAGCCGGTCGGCTGCGATCATGGCCATGAAAAAGAAAAAGGCAAACCCTAAGGTGGTCAATGGCGTTTCAGTTGCTGTGGGGGTGAGGATCAGGTTCAAGATGGTCGGGGTAATGGTCAGTGCAATCAATATAAGAATGGTGGCAACCACCCGGGGGGTAAAATAGCGGGATATAAATGAGAACAAACCCGTCACGCTCAGCAGCACCAGAAAGGCCCCTCCTGCTGCAATGCTTGTATATATGGCGTCGATGCCCCTGCCGGTTCCAGCCAGAATGGCCACCAGAAGAACGGTAGCAGGCCCTGTGATAAGCGGCAGCCTGTGACCCCACAACACTTGAAAAAACAAGGATGCGGCAATGACAAAAAACAGCTTCTGCATGTAGAGAAGCTGCTGTCCGAAATCGGCAAAATGTAATCCAGCCACCACCTTACCGATGATGATCACCGTGGCAATGGTAATGGCCAGCCACTGCATTGCAAATATCAGGGTTTGAACCAATGAGGGACGTTCATCCAGGCCATATTTTATTTGAATCTGTTTCACGATATCTCCTGAGAATGATCAAGTTTTTTTAAAGATGAGTATACCAGGTAACCATCTAAAGTAAACACTAGTCAACACACATTCACGGAACGCGTTGCCTGGTTGCCTATTTTCAGGGATTGTGAGGGAGAGAAGTTTGCCGGTATCTGTATTTTTCGGGGATTTTTGCTCTTGACTTAATTTTGCTGCCTATGTAGCTTTGTCATTCGATTGAATGCGGGTCGATAGACAAAAAGGGTATACCAGTGACGATTCTTTTATCGATTTTTTCAGGGATTGCCTTTGCCGGGGCAGGGCTGGGGTACAAAATGGCAGAGCGTTGGCAATGCCGGTCAGGCGGTTTTATTCTTGTCTTTGCTGTCACCGGAGGCGTTTTTGCCGGGATCAAGTCTTTTTTCGAAACCACGACATGGCTTGACCCAAAATTATGGCTGCTGGGTATCGCCATGGGTCTTTTATTTGATCTGGCTATTTATTTTATCATGCAAGCCAACCGTCTTGGGCCGGCATCGGTGAGTTGGACGGTGTTGAATCTGGGATTGCTGGTGCCGATCTTCATTTCGCCGTTTATAATCGATGAGAGATTACTGTGGCTGGATCCGATTATTGTCGGTCTGTTTATCCTGATGTTGCTGGCGTTTGCCCGGGGAATGGGAAATACCGGGGAGGTATCCAAAGGGCGGCATACACGGCATGTCCTGATGCTTCTTGGAATATTTTTTGGGCAGGGGTTGTTTTTGCTGGGTAATAAAATCAAGTATGCCCTGTTCACGGATGCCAATACGGCCGGACTGACATTTATTGTATATCTGAGCGGTGCAAGCACGGTTTTGTTCGTTATCTATACGACCCAGAGAAGGCTGGCATTACAACGAAGTGAGTTGAAAGCCGGAGCTGTGACAGGGATCTGCAACAGCCTCGGGGTAATTCTGCTGTTAGGTGCCATGAGCCTGCCATCCACGATCGTCTTTCCCCTGAGCGCTTCCATCGCATTGTTGGGAGGGGTGCTTTTGACCAGTTTGATATATGGGGAAAAATTCAACCGAATGAAAATAACAGGCGTGATGTTGGGACTGATGGCATTGATTTTGGCTGTTTTTCGGGAAAAATTGTCAATTATTTTAATCCATATATTGGGAATGATATTTGCATTCAGGTAACCATCGGCATCAATCTTATCAAGTTAACGGAATGATTGGTAATCGTTCACATCCTGTCTTGGGGGAGGCATATTATGTTTGATCCACACATTCTTTTGACCGGAGTCATCATTTTTTTGGCCCGAATCTGTGACGTGTCCATCGGCACCATCCGAACGATCGTTACTGTTCAGGGGCGGTCCACCATCGCATTTTTTCTGGCGGTTTTTGAAATCATCATCTGGGTGACGGTTGCCAGCACGGTGATCAATCAGATATCTGACAAACCGCTATTGGTCCTTTTTTATGCGTTCGGGTTTGCCACCGGCAATGTGGTGGGAATCATTGTGGAACGTAAACTGGCCTTTGGAAAGACAATCCTCAGAATTATCACCCCGTCTGCAGGCCCTGCCATTGCAGCGCATTTAAGAGAAAAGGGCCAGCCGGTCACCGTTTTCCAGGGAGAGGGAAAGCATGGACCGGTCAATGAGCTTTATATTGCCTGCCGGCGTCGGGACCTTAAATGGATACTGCCTGAGGTTCAACAAATTGACCCGAAACTGTTCTATGTTATCGAGCAGGCCCGGGATATGAGCAAAATTTATCGGCCGGTTTATTCGCCGATTGGCGGGTGGCGGGCGATCAACAAACGCAAATAAGGCCGGCACAAATCCAATCCGTATAGAGGAGCATCGTCATGAGTCAATATAATCTGGAACGTATTTTTAAACCCCGCCGGGTGGCAGTGGTCGGTGCCAGTGAAAAAACCGGCAGCATCGGCAACGCGTTGATGAAAAACCTGGTTGAGGGTGGATTCTCCCAGACCATGCTGCCGCTTTTTCAACCATATAAAAGAGCTGAACCTTAAAATGCTGGCCCGGGGTTCACCCAGATCGATTACGACCGGGAAATTGCACTGATGATCTCGATGGAGTCTTTTCCCGAGAATCGTGTCGATTTTCAGAAAAACCAAGAACCATGAGTCGCTATAATTGATTTTTGAAATGGAAAAAAAGATAAATACCGACAGAATAATCATCAAAAGAGAAGAAAGCGATGTGTTTAGAGAGCGTATTGATTTGTTCGCGCTTTTTGGATAATAGATCAAAGCATGAAGGAATTTGACAAACCCAATGATACCCCATCCTTTGGGGAGGTTGCAAGCCCTGTAACAAATCGTGCCCACCGCATCCTAGTGCTGCTACTGCTTTTGTTGATGGTGGTGGAATGGATCCTTCTTCTGGTCGACCGGCGTTGGCTTTCGGCATTTCTGGCAACCCTTATTATTGCGACCCTGCTTTTGCCGGTTGTTTTTCGCCATAAAATGGAAATGGAAATTCCAGCCGAGTTTCATATTACGGCTGTTATTTTCATACTTGCGTCGTTGTACCTGGGCGAAATTCAGAGTTTCTACCACAGGTTCTGGTGGTGGGACATTGCACTTCATACATCGGCAGGCCTGTTGATGGGAATCGTGGGGTTTCTTCTGGTCTATCTTTTGAATGAAAGCAAAGGGGTGGAACTGCATATGACACCCATTTTCATATCCTTATTTGCGTTTTTATTTGCCGTTGCCATTGGAACTTTTTGGGAAATCTTTGAATTTTCCATGGATCAGCTATTTGGATTTAACATGCAAAAACCAATGTTAGGTGATCCTTCCGGCCTTGCCGACACCATGTGGGATATGATTGTAAATGCGCTTGGCGCATTTATCATCAGCTTTATGGGATGGTGGTACAAGAAACGACAGCAGACATTTTTTGTAAAGGATTGGATTCAAAAATTTATTGGGAAAAATCCAGGGATCTTTAATAAGGGCTGAGCATTTGAACAAGATTGCCATACAATAAATTCCATGCACGGCAATGGCACTATCGGTACCACCACCCTTGCCGGTGTTGAGGTGGAGTGTGCCGACTGCCACGGAACACCCTTTGCCCCCTGAAAAGCAAAAAAGAACGCGGGGCTTACACATATGACCTCTATAGATGATAATCGCCCGCAGCTTCGGGCTGATACAGCACCTTTTCAATTTTAAACCGCCGGATTCCGGCCGGAACATGCCATTCAATAATCTCTCCCTCCGAGTGTCCGAGGATGGCTGTTCCGACCGGAGACAAAACAGACAGCTTATCGGCTTCAATGTCGGCATCTCGTGGAAAAGTCAGAGTGAAAACCATGGGCTTTTTTTTGTCAACATCGACCAATCGCACCCGGGAGTTCATGGTGACGACATTTGCCGGAACGTTCCTGGAATCAACCAGCTTGCTCTCCTGGAGTTCCTCTTCGAGTTCCTCTATATCATCTCGATCCCGATAGTTGAATTCACGGGCTGCAGCAAGCAGATCCTCAAGTCGTTCAAGGTCAAACCTGGTAATGTAAATGGTGCGGTCTTTCATATCTTTGACGCCTTTGTATATAAGGGTGTTGAAACCATTCAAATTTCTGAAACATTATAGGTGCCCGATGCGTTTATAATCCTTTTTCTTTTTTTATTGGTTTATACCTTGTTCGCAGCCTTCTCTTTTCTTCATTAGAGTGACCGCTTGGAAAAACGAAATGCGGAAAGACACGGACTTCTGAAAACAGGCAAAACCGCCCTGCCGGCGTTCAACAATCTTCATTTGACCGGTGTCTTGAATCCAAATGGTTTGACGGCAAGTATTGAACACATCAGCTGTTGAAAGACCGCTTCCGCCGTGTTGCCGATGATCAGGCCGGAGATCCCTTTTTGTATCAGAAAGGTTTGTTCCGCAGATGGGTCCCAGGCATGGGCCAGGTGCAAAACTGCATGGTCGAGCAGAGCGATTGACCCGGCCAGCTCCAGGATGGTGCGGTTGAGATCATGGGCTGAGGGCTTCGAATCGGCCGGGTCAATATCCACTGCCGCCAGAACGGACCTGTATCCGACTTTTTCAGACGGCTTGATCACCAGATCAACTGCATCGGACAATACCATGCGGGTCACTTCCAGAAACCGCCTGCCCGTGGTCACCTGTAACCGGATGTCGATATCCTGTTTAAAAGGCGCAATCAGGGTTGCCAGATTTCTGAGGCGATTTGCCGTCACTTCG
>CALGAJ010000296.1 GCA_937951975.1 uncultured Desulfotignum sp. | reverse complement strand
CTGAAGGGTGCGGAACACCTGTTTGGGGCCGGGCAGCACGGGTTTGCCGCTGGACAGTTTCAGCCGTCCTTCGCCTGCGTATTCGCACAGTTTGTAAACAATATCCACGCACGGCACATCCAGGGACACCCCCATGTGGGTGCCCACACCGAACCCGTTGATGGGCGCGCCGGCCTGGGTCAATTCAGCGATTCGGTACTCATCCAGGTTGCCGCTGGCAAAAATTTCCACCTGTTGCAGACCGGCATCATCCAGGGTTTTTCGAACATCCCGGGACAGGGACAGCAGGTCCCCGGAGTCCAGGCGCACGGCTTTGACCTTGAAATCGCTTCCCAGGGTCTGTGCCAGTGCAATGACGTTTTGAATGCCGCCCAGGGTGTCATAGGTGTCCACCAGAAGCACGGTTTCCGGAAAGCTGTTGACAAACGCCCTGAACGCGTCCGCTTCATCCTCGTGGGACTGGATATAGCTGTGGGCCATGGTGCCGGTCACGGGCAGGCCGTACTGTTTTCCGGCCAGCACATTGGAGGTGGCGGCCACGCCTGCGATATGAAACGCCCGGGCCGCCTTGAGGGCCGCATCCAGGCCGTGCATGCGCCGGGCACCGAAATCCACCACGGCCCGACCCCGGGCCGCGGTCACCACCCGACGTGCCTTGGAGGCCAGAAGTGTCTGCAAGTGGATCTGGTTCAGGACAAAGGTTTCGGCCACCTGGGCCTGGGGCAGGGGGGCCGTGATCTCCAGAAGGGGTTCATTGGCAAATACGGGGGTGCCTTCGGGCACGGCCCGGACACTGCCGGTGAAGCGGAAATCACCCAGCCATTCAAGAAAAGATTCGGAAAACTGTCCCAGGGACCGGAGATAGTCGATGCTGTCCCGGGTGAAAGCCAGGTGTTCCAGATAGTCCAGTACCGTGTCCAGGCCGCAGGCCACCAGATAGTTACGCTCCGGGGGCAGCTTCCTTACAAACAGGCTGAATACCGCCTCTTCTGTCATGTTTTCATGAAAATAGGCCTGGAGCATGGTGAGTTCGTACAGGTCGGTGAACAGGGCCGGATTGTCGGGGTCAGACACGGAAACCAATGGGGTCGATCCTGAAGACGGCGTGTCAGAGTTCATTTGATATCTATCCCACAAGCAAAAAAGGTTGAAGACACATGGTCTTTTAGCACAGGCAGCGGCTGAAAACAACCGGATTGACCGGCGGCGGTACAAAGGGGCGGGTCACTCCGGTGAACCGGCATCCATCCGGTAATAAGCCAGTTTGTCGTACAGGGTCCGCCGGCCGATGCCCAGAAACAGGGCCGCTTTGGACCGGTTTCCTTCAGCCAGGCGCAACGCCCTTCGAATAGCGGTTTTTTCCGCTTCTTCCACGGTTTTTTTCAACAGCAAGGGCTCGGCTGGGGCATCGATCCCTTCTGTGGGGTCCGCGGACAGGATATGGGGGTCCATGCCGCCGGCGCCCAGGCACTCTGAATCGATGACCGGGCCGTCCGACAAAAGCACCGCCCGTTCGATCACATTCTTCAACTCACGGATATTGCCTTTCCATGGCTGGTTCATGATGGTCTGGAGCACGGCCGGGCTGAGCTGGGTCACCTGTTTGTTGTGCCGCCGGTTGAACTCCCTGACGAACTGGGCCGTAAACTGCAGCAGATCCTCCCGTCTTTCCCGCAACGGCGGCAGGTACAAAGGGATCAGAGACAGTCGGTAGTAAAGGTCTTCCCGGAACCGGCCGGCTTTGACTTCTTCTTTCAGGTCCCGGTTGGTGGCGAAAATGTACCGGACATCGATCCGGATGACCTGGTTCCCCCCCACCGGACGGATCTCTTTTTCCTGGATGGCCCGCAGCAGCTTGACCTGGGTCTGGAGGGGCAGTTCACCGATTTCATCCAGAAATGCCGTACCCCCGCACGCTTCTTCCCGAAGCCCTCTTTTGGCCCGGATGGCCCCGGTGAACGCGCCCTTGACATGCCCGAACAGCTCGCTTTCCAGCAGCCCGGGCATGATGGCCCCGCAGTCGATGGTGACAAACGGGCCTTCCCCCCGGCGGCTCAGCGCATGAATATGCCGGGCGAACACGGTTTTGCCGGTGCCGGTCTCTCCCTGGATGAGTACCGGGGTGTCGGAATCCGCTATTTTTTCGATGATCCCGACAATCCTGTTCATGTGCCGGGTCTTGCCGATGATGAACAGATTGTTTTCCGTGTCGTCTTTTTCATTGAGCTTTGAGATGCGGCGGTTCATCCTGCCGAATTCCAGGGCTCTTTGCACGGTGATTTCCAGTTCCCGGCGCTGGAACGGCTTGGTAACATAATGAAACGCCCCTATTTTAATGGCTTCCACCGCACTTTCAATGGTGCCGGCACCGGTGATGATGATAAAGGGCAGGTCCCTGTCGATGGCCCGGGTCTTTTTCAGCAGTTCCATGCCGCTCATCTTTTCCAGGACCAGGTCGGAAATCACCAGATCATATTCGGTTTCCGACAGCGCGGTCCAGGCGTCTTCCGCGCTGGCCACCGCAGTGACGGTATAGCCTTTTCTCTGGAAAAACCGTTTCAGAAACAGCAGCATTTCCGGTTCATCTTCAACGATCAATAATCGCATGGTCACTCTCTTTCAAGGTTTTCCGGCAGGTTTGAAGGCAGGGTTACGATCATGGCCGCACCGGTCAGGTTCTCACTGTCCCGGACCCGGATGGTCCCGCCGTGGCGGGCCGCGATCCGCTGGGCCACGAACAGTCCCAGTCCCACACCCTGGGTTTTCCCCCGGGTGAAAAACGGTTCGAAAATCCGGGAGCGCAGGGGTTCGGGGATCCCTTTTCCGCTGTCTTCGATCATGATACCGTGCCGGTCCGATGCCCCGCCGGTGAGCGAAACACCGCTCACCCGGAGGGTCCCTTCACCGTTCATGCTTTCCACGGCGTTCAGCAGCAGGTTGATAAACATCTGTTGCAGCTGGCTTTCATCTCCCCGGACCCAATGGGTTTCCGGAGCCAGGTCATGGATCACCCTGATTTTTTTCAACCGGGGTTTCAAAAAAGACAGGCACGCATCCAGGGTCCGGGTCAGGTCGAGTCTGGTTTTTTCCGCCGCATCCGAGGATGCCTGGTCCAGGATGGCCCGGGTGATGCTGCCGGCCCGGATGGCGTTGCGGCGGATGGCGTTCAGGCTTTCTTCCTTTTCGGAGCCGTCAAGTTCGCCGCTGATCAGGTCTTCGGTATGGGCCAGGATAATGCCGATGGGATTGTTCACCTCGTGGGCCACCCCCGCTGCCATCTTGCCGATGGTGGCCAGCCGTTCCGATGCGATCAGTTCCTGTTCCATGCGTTTGCGCTGGGTCAGGTCCCGGGCGAAACAGCAGGCCAGGTGATCCGGATCATTGCGGGACTTGAGGGTGGCCGCCACAAACTCCACAGTGATCTCTTCCCGGTCCCGGTCTTTGAGCCGGGTTTCCAGGGTGGCCATTTTGTCGGAAAACAGGCGTTCCAGAAACAGATCGAATTTATCGGCATCCTGTATCACTACCCTTTGTTTCAAGTCATGCCCGGTCAGATCCGGCACCGGGGTTTTCAGAACGGTTGCCGCACTGGTATTGGCCAGCCGGATCTTTCCGGACCGGTCGATCAGAAACACCATGTCCGGCGCCGACTCGATCAGCTGACGGTGCCGCTCTTCCGATATTTTCAGCTCCCGGGTGATCTGGGTCACCTTGCGTTTCAACGAGAGATGCCAAACAAAAAAGAAGATCACAAGCCCGGCCCCTATGGCCATAATCCCCACCAGCACAGGGGCGAATTTTTCCCACAAATATTCCCCATGGCTTTTTCCCAGCCATTTTTCCCGCACCTGGTCCAGCTGCCCGGTTTTGATGGCCCGGCCCAGGGCCTGGTTCAGTCCGGTCTGCAATACCTGGTTTTCCCTGGAAATCATCAGGGTGAAAGGGAACCGTCCCATCTGGATGCCGGCTTTACGGATGTTCAGAAGTCCGTATTTGCCGATGAGGTAGGTGGCCATCTCATCGGAATAATCGATGAATTCTCTGGCCTGGCCGGCATTGACCATCATCAGCGCTTCTTTCACCGACCGGGCCTGGATGACGTCTTTTCCGGGCTCCGTTATTTCAGATGCCATATGGGGCTGGTCCCGCACAATCACGGTTCCTGCAGCCGGGATCCGGCCTCTGGCTGCCGGATCATCCGGCTGATACACAAATACATGGCGTTTCACGTAAATAACGATCTCCATGGTGTGGGTCTGCAGGCGCCGGGTCAGGTCCGGGGTTACTCCCACCACCAGGTCGATGTCTCCGCTGGTGAGGGCAAACAGCAGGTCTTCGGGACGCCCCACCAGATAATGGGGAACTGCCGCCAGATGACCGCACAGGATCTGGAGCACATCCACGCTGTATCCCCGCACCTCCTGTTCCCCTTCATCCTGGTAGGAGAAAGGGGGGAATCCCGTGGGGACCCCGATTTTCAGGTATGATTCTCCGGAAACCGGACCGGGCAGACACAACAGCAGGCATACCACCAGGATACCGGCCCGGTTCCGGCGGGAGATCCGGCCCGGTTTTCCGGTCAGAAAGGGCAGGGGTATGCGGTGTGCCGCATTTATGGCGGATTTGTGCGGTACACCGCACATGCCGGCCCGCCGATTTTTGATCCCCATCCGTTCAACCCCCTTGTATAACAACTGAATCATCCGGTTCAAAGTTCTGGCACAGAAGTTGATGTATCATGTTTTTGTAAAACACGCACCGTCCGAATTCTGAACGGGTTCTGAACCTGAATATCAGGGAGAAAGACAGGTGTCAAACAGATCCATCACCGGCAACATCAAAAATCAAGGAGGGAGAAACATGAACGGATTGTTGAAAAAAACTCTGTGTGTGCTGGCCGCAGCCATGCTGGTCCTGGGCGGGACCGGGGCCTGGGCCGATGAAACCCCTGAAAAGGTCACCGTGATTTACGGCGGGTCTTCCTGGCTGGGACATTATCCGGCCTGGGTGGGCATTGAAAAGGGCCTGTTCCAGAAACACGGCCTGGGTGTGCTGTTCCAGAACTTCTACGCCTCGTC
>CALGAJ010000295.1 GCA_937951975.1 uncultured Desulfotignum sp. | reverse complement strand
CTTATCTCGATATTTGATAACGGTATCGGCATTTTCAGAAAAATCAAAAACGATCTTGGATTGGATCACCCTCGACAATCGATTCTGGAACTGGCCAAAGGAAAATTCACATCAGACCCTGAAAACCATACTGGAGAAGGGATCTTTTTCACTTCCAGAGTTTTTGAATGGTTTGCTATTCATTCGCATGAACTGAGCTACCATGGATTTGGTAACAAAGAAGGTTTTATTTTAGAGTACAAAGACGACATATCTGGAACATTGGTTTTAATGCAAATAAAAAAAGATTCTTCAGCGCAACTTGTCGATATATTCAACCAGTTTTCAGATCCGGATAAAAACCCATCTTTTCATAAGACCATTATTCCGGTAAAACTGATGCAACATGAAGGTGAGGCATTAATATCAAGATCCCAGGCCAAGCGATTGATCTCCCGGATTGACCGATTCACTGAAGTGATTCTGGATTTTCAAGGCGTCACACAAATCGGGCAGGCGTTTGCAGATCAGATCTTTCGGGTTTTCCAAAAAAATCATCCTAACGTTCACCTTGTTGTTGTGAATGCCGCTGAAAATGTTGCCCACATGATAAAGCGCGCTCAATCTATCCATTAAAAATCGAGCCAACCATTAAAACTCAAGTTGCTGGTTAGAAGGCGACATAAGTTTGGTCCCGGGCCTTTGGTCCCGTTTAAAAAATCAATGGAATTTGTCCAATAAAACCAATATGTTAAAACTCTATGCTGAGGTTCGATTCCCATACACTTCCGCCAATATTCACGATTTGAACAGTGACGAATCAGAATGACGACAGAAACGCTTTTTTCCAGTTTCGCTGTTTTATTCCACGATTTCCAGAATCACCCGTTTCTGTTCTTTGGCAGACGCACATGAAAGAATGGTCCGCATGGCCTGGGCGGTTCTGCCTTTTTTCCCGATCACTTTTCCCAGATCCTCTTTTGCCACCCGAAGTTCCAGAACAAGCGTCTGCTGGGCCTTTATTTCCTGGACATCCACCTGATCCGGATCATCGACCAACGACTGTGCAATGTACTTGATTAACTCTTTCATGACGGGATCTCCTTTTTCTGTATACCAAAATGATAATCAACGCTATATATCGCCCGGTCAACCCTTGGCGGGATATCGGCTTTGTGTGGTCCGTCAGTGGTGAAATAATCTTTTTTTACCATATCATAACTGTTTCAATTCACAAGTATTATTTTCTACGGTTTTTCCGGTGCCCGGCATTTTCCTTGACATCAATCAGAATTCCGTTATTTTATGTGCCGTAACTTGAATTCGCTCAGGATCGACATGCGAATGAATTTACCGGACAACCGGTGATCCATGCACTGCCGTTTTGAGCCCAAAACCTGTAAGGAAACACCAGTGACAACGGAAATCGATACCATCACCTCCCAGCGGAAAATGCTGTCTGAAGCCGGATATGCGGAGCCGGCCATCAATTATTTCATTGAAAAAAAATATATGGGCCATCTTCAGGACGCCAGCCAGATATCTGAAAAAGTCGGCTCCTGCGGAGATATCATGAAAATTTATCTCAAAGTGGATGATCAGGACATCATTGAAGATGTCCGGTATGAGATCACCGGATGTGCCGGTGCCATATCCGCTGCCATGGCGGTCGTGGAACTGATCAAGGGACAGCCCCTGGACAAGGCATTGACCATCAATGACGGAGACGTGTTTAAACGGCTTGAAAACATCCCGGAAAAAAAACACCATTGCATCCAGCTGGCTGTTAAAACCATGCATCAAGGTGTTGAAGAATACCAGGCGGCCAGGCGGCAGTAAATCAATATCCTGTATCCTTTTTGTCACAGGTGTCTGTCTGCTTGCAGCCATTGGGAATTCTGGGTGCAGCGCCGCGTCTGATTTCAGATTTCAAAACCTTGCCAAAACCGACATGGACATGGTCGGTGACATGCATTTGAATCAGACCGTGTCCCTGTTGAAAACCCTGACCGAAAAACTGTACCGCATGAATCCCAAAGCACTTTTGAAAACGCCGGGTGCCACGATCAACAGCCGTATTCAGAAGATTTTTCAATGTCCCCCTCCACCGATTGTCGTTCAATCCGCCGCCATTGGCTGGTCGGACATGATCCATCTCGGTTTTGATCCCGAATATTCCGGGGATCGGGTGTATGCTGTAATGCTGGGCCTGTACACCATGATTCATGAATCCTACTCAGGCAATTGCGAATTGTTTATCGTGGATTTTCTGGATACCCAGAATCTTTACAACAGTGCCCGAAATATTGAAACGTTTGTCTGGCAGCTCTCCAACAAAAAAGACTCAAACGGGGCCCTTTTTCTGGAAACCAATCAGTACGGCGGCCAGATACCCAATCTGAGTTTTGAACGCCTTTTCGGAAAACTGATTTCTTTGCAGGATACCATGGCCCGCCTGGAGGCAACCCGAAACGGCCGCATGATCACCCGAACCGTTCACCAGACTGCGGGAATGATATTTCTGCCCATTGGTTTTTAAAGATATTCCTGAAACCGCAGGATCTGATTCTGATAATACTCCTGGCGATCCCGGGCCAGATCAAGGGCTTTTTGAGCGGCTGACACCGCTTCAGCCACACGATGATTGGCAAACAAAGCTTCTGCATAGGTGTCCTGCACAAACGGCAACTGCGGTGCCAGGGCCACGGCCCGGCCTGCCAGATCCAGTGCACGGCCCGGATCCTGAATTTCAGTTACCGGACATGTCACCAACAGCCAGGCCAGGTTGTTGAGGGCATGCACATGATTCGGGTTGATGCCGATGGCGGATTCGTAAGCCGAGACTGCCTGGGTAAAATCCTGTGCTGCATAGTGAACATCGCCGGCAACCACATGCAGATCCGCATTTTCAGGGTCTATTTTCAATTGCTCCAGCACCAGCCGGCCTGTAACAAAATTATCAAACCCGGGCTTGAGTTGACCGTAAGACAGATGATACCCGAATCCGAACACACTGGTCAGCCCGATCACTGCCACAGCGATCATACGCCGGACCCGGCGATGATGGCCGATAATCAACGCGCTGTTCTCCTGGCATTTTTCCAGAAACCGGATACGCTGTCCAATGCTGAAGTGATGCCAGTTGGGACGTTCCATATCCTGCCGGCTGATGGCGGCAATTTTGTAAAATGTCCGGATCAACGGAAAGGCATCCGGAAAAAACCGGTACAGATAAAGATCTGCCTGGCGTTCAAAGTTCCGCATGAAAAAACCGAATACAAACCGGAAGTATATGATGAAAATACTGATCAGAATCCCACCCATCATTACCGAATACATCTGAGACAGGTCCATTCCTGAAAAATCAATACCCGGGAAAAAAGAGGTGCCGGCCAGAACCAGAAACATCAGCGGGTCATACCACACAGCGTTGCATGCGATAAATCCGGCAAAAAACACCAGATAGTACAGCATGTGGCGGTGCTTGACATGGCCGATTTCGTGAAGAATGACTGCGGCCAGTTCTTCATCATTCAGGGAATCGAGCAGGGCCGGAGTCACGAGGATGTATCTGAATTTTCCCGCCAGCCCCATGACGCCGGCAGTGATCATGGTGCCGGCAAACATATCCCATATCAGAATATCCGCATAGCGCAGACCGGCCACATGGCAAACCGCCTCGATCCGGGATCTGGCATATCCTTTTGCCATGGGCCGGCATTGCCATATTGTTTTGATGAATACCGGCCCGAACACCGCGATACCCGTCATAAACACAACAATGACGATCATTTCACCGGCCGGACCGGTCAAAAGATTGTCAAGGGGGGGATAGGCGACAAACCGGATCAGATCCAGAAACAAAGACAGACACAGCCAGGGCAGCAACGTGGGCAAAGCAAACGACAACTGGGAAAAAACGTATTGCAGACGGGAAACCGGACGGGAGAACCATTGTTTTTGAATCGGATAGGCCGCATGCCAGATCATCACCAGGTATGCAACAAACACGGCTAAACACAGCAGCGCTTCCAGCGTCGGAACCACCTGAAACAATCGGACATCAGAAAACACCGTATTGAGGCGATACACATAAATGTTGACGGCAAACACCAGTAAAGCGAGCACGGATAACCGGGATATGGCGCTGGATACGGCACGGTCGTCCTGAAAGGTTCCGGATTTTTCAGACCTGTGCAATATGCGCCGGAAACTCAAACGGCAGATCAGAAAAAAACCGATGCCCAGCACCAGACTTTCCAGCCATCCGGCCGATGTCCGGGAATCATTGACACCAAACATTTCCGAGGTTGCATAAATGATCAATGCCACCAGAAAATATATGATTGTGGAAAACACGTTGGGCGCTCTTAAATTATTCCGTGGGCTGCATACTGTTTCAGCACAATCCAGGTTTTCACGTCAAACCGGATGTCCGGGGTATTCAACAGCTGTTCTGCCGCCGGACTTGTGAGCAGAATCACTTGAATATCTTCAGAATCCTCCATATGGTCGCTGGAAACAATCCCTTCACACTCCACGTACAAAAGACTGACGGATTCATCGGTCATGCCTGAGGAGGAAAAAACAGCAGGACTTTGTGCCAGCACCTTTGTCAGGCGCAGACCGGTTTCTTCGAACAGCTCTCTTTGACCGGCTTCAATCACACTTTCCCCGGGATCCAGCAAACCGGCCGGAAACCCGTATTGATATCCCCCCAGCACCACCCGGAACTCTTTGATGATCACCAGCCGTCGTTCTCTGGAATGATACGGCACGATCACCACGGCATCGGGACGATCCACAGCTGTTGCTTCAGGATTTTTCGGACCGGACCGGGAGGCAAAGGTCCAGGTTTTTTCTTTTCCCACCCGGTCTTTATACTTCAGGGAAAACAGATTCAAGTGATGCATATCGGTTAATTTCTGAACCTGATGAATCTTCATGAAACTCTCCTTGTTTGGCGGCGGGATAACCGGTTTGTCGGATCGAACCGATCACAGATATGTCAGATAACCGAAAACCATCCAGAAATGACAGGTACTGCCCAGCAGCACACAGATGTGCCATATTTCGTGAAATCCTAATACCTCAGGAAA
>CALGAJ010000294.1 GCA_937951975.1 uncultured Desulfotignum sp. | reverse complement strand
ATTTGTAGACCGGGGCATCAACAAAGAGATCAGCTTTGTGCCCGAAATTGCGGCCCAATACTGCAATGACTGCAAGGAGTGCTTTCCTCTGTGCCCCACCTCCTATCTCCAGGCCGCGTTTGTGTATGCCCAGGCCATGGCATTCCCGGGTGCATAAACCATGGACTTTCCGCTGAAAAGCAAGTATGATAAATATTTGCTTTAAGGCGGTCATGGCCGCATTGATTATCATCATACAGGGTGGAAGGATCCGGAAAAAAGGTGGATATCCAAAAAAGACATACCCAGCAGTTCACGGTGTTTGAATGCAGTGAGGGCACCTGTGATCCCATCCCCATGGAGCTGATCGGGGAAGAACCTTTTTTGATCCGCATCGAGGACCATCCCTATTCCGTGGTGATGCGGACCCCGGGCAACGAGATCTGGCATGCGGCCGGGTTCTGTCTGGGAGAGGGCCTGGTGAACCGGCCGGAGGATATCCGGACCATCGGGTATGACGTCAACCTGGACCCCAATGTCATCGATATCTGGCTGACGGCAGACCGGAAAAAAAAGATCAAGCATCTGCTCAAGCGGAAAAGCTTTGTCAGCCAGACCAGCTGCGGCATCTGCGGCAAGGAGATGCTCAAAGACATCCAGTCTTCGGTGCAGCCGGCCCCGGACGGATTCAAACTGTCCCTGGACCGGGCCATGACTTGTATTGCCGCCCTGTCCAAAAATCAGAAATTCTATCAGCGGACCCGGGGGTCCCACGCAGCCCTGCTGTTCGGCCCTGACGGGGAGACCCTGGCGTTTGCCGAAGATGTGGGCCGCCACAACGGCTTGGACAAGGCCGTGGGCAAAGCGTTTCTGGATCATACCCTGGAACGTGCCCGGATTCTGGTGCTGTCCTCCCGGATCAGCTATGAACTGGTTCAGAAAGCAGCCCGTGCCCGGATTCCGGTGATTATTTCCAATTCCCGGCCCACGGCCCTGGCAGCGACCATGGGAAAATCACTGAACATGACCCTGGCATTTCCCGCCGGGGAAGACCAGATCATGGTGGTATGCGGTGAGCACCGTTTTATCCCCAACAGCAATTACATGCGGGGAATCTCCTGAAAACTCAGGAGAACTTACCCCCCGGAATCTGATTCAAATACTGAGGAGGAACCATTGAAAATCTTGACAACTGTGAAAAAAGTCGTTGACGTGGAGTTGAACATCCATGTGGAGAACGGCGCTATTCTGGACAAAGGGTTGCAGTATGTGATCAATGCCTGGGATGAGAATGCCGTGGAAGCCGCGGTTCAGCTCAAGGAATCCCACAAGGCGGACACCACGCTGGTATCTCTGGGCAGCGGAGACAACACCGATATCATAAGGAAATGCTATGCCATGGGGATAGACGATGCGATCCAGATCGATGACCCGGCCCTGGCAAATGCGGATTCTCCCACTTTTGCCAGAGTGCTTCAGAAAGTCTATGAAGCCGGCGATTATGATCTGGTGATCACGGGCAAGCAGGCCCAGGACACGGACGCAGGCCAGGCCGGTATCATGCTGGCGGAGTTTTTGAATATTCCCTGCGTCAGCAATGTGATCAAGATCGAAGTCACGGATGACTCCCATATCCAGGTATCCCGGCTGGGGGATGCGGGCACGGAAATTCTCGATGTGACCCTGCCGGCCGTGATCACGGTGAGCGATGGGATCAACGAACCCCGTCTGCCGGCCATGCGGGGCATTATGATGGCCAAGAAGAAAAAGATCAATGTCATGGACCTGGCCGGACTGGGGACATCGTTTGAAGACGTGGGGGGAACCGCTCCGGCGTCCGAGATCGTGGAATTCATGCCCACGGAAAAACGCAAAGGCGGACAGAAATTCGAAGGTGATCCGGCCGAAGTGACCGCCAAGGTGGTGGATCTGCTGGTGAATGAAGCCAAGGTGTTATAATCAACCCCATATCAATACGTGAAGGATAAAGACCATGACAAATATACTAGTAGTTGCAGATATTAAACAGGGGGAGCTCAAAGGGAGCACTGCTGAATTGCTGTCCAAGGCCCGGGCTCTGGGGGCGGATACCGCGGTTGTGGCGGTGGGCGCTCAGGTGAAAGACCTGGCGCCCCAGCTGGCGGCAGCCGGGTCCGATACCCAGTATATCGTGGAGGATGCCTCCCTGGAAATTTTTTCCGCCAGACCGTTTGCCGCAGCGGTTGTCAAGGCGGCCAATGAATTCAACGCAGACATGGTGTGGTTCGGATTTTCCGAAACCGGCAAGGCAGCGGCTCCCCGGGTGGCGGTCCAGCTGGAAGCCGCCTGTGCCACTGAAATTATTGACGTGACCATTGACGGGGATGCGGTTCAGATCATTCGGCCCGCCATTGCCAACAAGGTGCTTCAGAAGGTGAAGGTCAACGCCCCGAAACTGGTGGCCGTGGTCCGGGCCGGTGCGTTTGAAGCGGATCCGGACATTTCGGGCAAGGAAAACGTGGTTGCCCTGGATGTCCCGGAGGCTGATACCGGCGCCAAAGTCCAGGAGCTGATTTCCGATGCATCCGGTGAAATCGATCTGACGGATGCGGATATTGTGGTGTCCGTGGGCCGGGGTGCCAAGGATCAGAAAGGTGTGGACCTGGTCAAGGCCCTGGCCGATGATCTGGCCGCCGGATTCGGTTCGTCCCGGGCCATGGTGGATGCCGGATTGATGGCCCACAACAAGCAGGTGGGCCAGACCGGAAAAATCGTGGCACCGTCCCTGTACATTGCCGTGGGTATCTCCGGGGCGATCCAGCATCTGGCCGGCATGAACGGGTCCAAGGTGATCCTGGCGGTGAACAAGGACCCGGAAGCACCGATTTTCAATGTGGCGGATTTTGGGATTGTCGGGGACCTCTTTGATGTGGTACCATTGCTCAAGGAAGAAATTAAAAAAATACGGGCGTAACCGCCTGCAACCCTTAGACATTTGTATTTGAGGTAGATATGAGTCCGTTGTTCATGACCCTTTTGCTTGTGGTGGGCCTGGGTATTTTTGCCAGGACCATGTATCAGAGAATCCATTTGCTCATGGCCCTGGAGCCGGCCGACCGGTTCAACCGGATCAAAGACCGTCTCAAGAATATGGTGATCATTGCCCTGGGGCAGAAACGCCTGGTGGGCCGGAAAAAAGAACGGGCATCCGGTATCATGCACGCCCTGATTTTCTGGGGATTCTGTGTCCTGCTCATCCGGTCCATTACGCTGTACGGCGAAGGGTATGTTCACGGGTTCCAGCTGCCTTTATTGGGGGAATCCTCGATTCTGGGGTACCTGTACATCGCTTTGAAGGACATCATGGAAGGGGTGGTTCTCATCATGGTGATCTGGGCGTTCTACCGGCGCCTGGTGGTCAAGCCGCCCCGGCTCCACAACACCTGGGAAGCGTATCTGGTTCTGGGCATGATCGGGGTGCTGATGATCTCGGACCTGCTGTATGACGGGGCCCGGTTCAACTTGGTCGCGGCCTACGGCAATCCCGGGGACCTGCACTATTTCAACAACCCGGCATTCGGGCAGGAATTTATCTGGACCCCGGTGACGGTTCTGGCGGGAAACGTGATTTCCGGATTCTCCGCCACGGGCATGGAACGGGTCATGGGGCTGATGTTCTGGATTCATATCATCACCCAGCTCACATTTCTGAATTTTCTGCCTTTAGGCAAGCATTTTCATGTCATCACTTCATTGCCCAACGTGTTCCTCAAAAGCCTGGATTATCCCCATGACAAGATCAAACTGCTGGATCTCGAAGATGAATCCGTGTGGGAAGAAGAAACCTTAGGCGTCAATCACCTGTATCAGCTGAACTGGAAACAGGGCCTGGATTTGTACACCTGTACCGAGTGCGGCCGGTGCAAGGAAGTGTGCCCCACCTATGTCACGGACAAACCGCTGAACCTGCATGATTTCAACGATACCCTCAAAGCGGAACTGTACGCCAATGCCGACAACCTGATCCTCCGGGCAAAACTGGCCAAAACCCTGACCGGGGATGCTGAGGCCGATGCCAAAATCAAGGAAAAGATCGCGGTGTTCAAACCGGAAAAAGCCCTGGTGGGGGAAGTGATCGCCCTGGATACGTTGTGGGCCTGCACCACCTGCCGGGCCTGTGAACAGGTGTGTCCGGTGACCATCGAGCATGTGCCCCGGATCATTGCCATGCGCCAGGGCCAGACCCTGATGCAGGGAGAGTATCCCCAGGAACTCAACACCGCGTTCAAGGGGCTCGAGCGCAACGGCAACCCCTGGGGTATCGGGTATGACAAGCGGGCCGACTGGGCCGAGGGCCTGGACGTCCAGCTCATGGCCGACCATCCGGAGGCGGAATACCTCTTGTGGGTGGGCTGCGCCGGATCATTTGATGACCGGACCCAGAAGGTGACCAAGGCCCTGGTGAAGATTCTTAAAGCCGCCAATGTGGATTTTGCCATTCTGGGCACCGAGGAGAAATGCACGGGTGATTTTGCCCGCCGGGCCGGCAACGAGATGATGTACCAGATGATGGCCACGGAAAACATCGAGGTGCTCAACGGGTACAACGTGAAAAAGATCATTGCGGCCTGCCCCCACTGCCTGAACACCCTCAGGCATGATTATCCCCAGATGGGCGGGCATTATGAAGTGATCCATCACAGTGATTTCATCAACCGGCTCATTGCCGACGGCAGAATCCGGGTGAAAAAATCCCTGGCAGGAACCCTCACCTACCATGATCCCTGCTATCTGGGCCGGTACAACGAGATCTACGATGCGCCCCGGTCTGTATTGAACACCCTGTCCAGTCAGGGCCTCAACGAACTGCCCCGCCACGGCACGGAAAGTTTCTGCTGCGGCGCCGGGGGCGGGCGCATGTGGATGGAGGAAACTATCGGCACCCGCATCAATGTGGAGCGGTCCAGGGAGATGGTGGGTGAAAAGGCCGACACCGTGGCGGTGGGCTGTCCCTTCTGCCTGACCATGATCGAGGACGGCATGAAGGAACTCAACAAGGATGAAGAGATCAGGACCCGGGACATTGCCGAACTGGTGGCGGAACAACTCGCTTAAAAAGCCGGGACAGTCGGACTGACAGAAAAAATTAAACATTAAAAGATAAACGATAATACAGGGAAAGCACAGGCAAAACAAAGACGGAAATCCGTCTTTGTTTTGCCTGTATTTGTATCCAGGGAGGTATCCATGCAGTATCATATGCCGTCACGGCTGTATTTCGGCCCGGGACAGATCCAGACGCTTTCAACGGTAATTGCGGCGAAAAATCCGGTCCTGGTGACGGACAAAGGCGTGGTCCGGGCCGGACTTGCCGGGCAGGTCCTGGATCAGCTGGGCAACATGCCGGTATATGACAGCATCGAAGCCAACCCCAAATCCGATACCATCAACAAAATCGCAGCAGACCTGCGGCGGCAAAAGCCGGACCTTGTGATCGGTCTGGGGGGCGGCAGTCCGCTGGATGCGGGAAAAGCCCTGTCCCTGCTGGCCACCAATCCGGGAAATATTCAGGATTATGAAGGCAAGGAAAAATATACCGTGGATCCCCTGCCGTTTGCGGCCATTCCCACCACCTGCGGGACCGGATCAGAGGTCACCTGGGTATCGGTGATCACCGATGTGGCCCGCAGATTCAAGATGAGCATCAAGGGACCGAAGCTGTACCCGGCGGTATCCATTGTGGATCCGGATCTTATCGCCACGCTGCCGGCACCCATGATTGCGGCCACGGGTCTGGATGCGCTGACCCATGCGGTGGAGGCGTATCTGGCAAAGCCGGCCACCCTGATCACCGATACCCATGCAGTCAAGGCGGTGGGGCTGATCCTGGGATCCATTGAAAAGGCGTTTGCCGATATCCAGGGAAATGCCCGGCAAAGAGAAGATCTCATGTACGGTTCCATGGTGGCCGGCCTGGCATTCGGCAATGCCGATGTCACGGCGGTGCACTGCATTTCCGAGTCCATCGGTGCCCTGTATGATATCCCCCACGGGGTGGCCAATGCCATGTTTCTGCCCCATGTCCTGGATTACAACCGGCCGGCCTGCACCCGGAAGATGGCCGCCCTGGCCCGGACCACGGGCATCGATGCTGGTTCCGATGACCAGGCGGCAAAAATGTTCATCCGGAAAATCAAAGACCTGTCCAGGGCTCTGGACATTCCAACGTTCCCGGACCTGAATATCGGATCTGACCAGTTTGCCCTGATTGCAGAGATGTCCTTTCAGAACAACTCCAATGCATCCAATCCCAGGGATCTGGGTCCGGCCGACTATCGGAACATCCTTGAAGCCGCCCTTGGGGCGTAACGCTTTCGGGAACACACAGCAAAGGAACCGGCATGGATTTTAATCCCTGCATGAAACATCAGCTCATCCGCAAGACTGTGAAGGAATTCGCGGAAAATGAGATCCGGCACCGGGCCGCGGAAATGGACCAGGGGCCGGGGTTTCCTCAGGATCTCTTGGAAAAGATGAAACCGCTGCACTATTTTGGTCTTCAGACACCCACCCATCTGGGCGGGGCCGGTCTGGACACCATCAGCTACGCCATTGTGGTGGAGGAGATCTCCCGGGTATCTGCAGCCCTGGGCCTGTGCATCACCGTGCACAACAGTGTGGGGATCTATCCCATTCTCCGGTTCGGCACCCGGGAGCAGCAGCGGCAGTTTGTCCCGCCCATGGCGGCGGGTGAGAGTATCGGTGCTTTCTGCCTCACCGAAGCCAATGCCGGTTCCGATGCCGGCGGGGTGGAGACCGTGGCCCGTAAAACCGATCACGGATTTGTCCTGAACGGCACCAAGATTTTTGTGACCAACGGCGGCATCTGCGGCACCATTCTGGTGTTTGCGGTTTCCGACACCGATCCGTCTCAGTCCTCTGTATTTATTGTGGAAAACCACACCCCTGGTTTTTCCGTGGGGGAGATTGAAGATCTGTGCGGCATGCGGGCCAATCCGGTGGCATCTCTGTTTTTTGAGGACTGTGCCATTCCGGCGGATCACTGCCTGGGAAAGGTGGGCCAGGGGTTGAAAATCGGGCTCACAGCCCTGGATACCGGCCGCATCGGCATTGCAGCCCAGGCGCTGGGGATTGCCCAGGCTGCTTTCGAAGAATCCGTGGCCTATGCCAAATCCCGCCAGCAGTTCAAACAGCCCATCTCCCGCTTTCAGACCATCCAGAACTATCTGGCGGACATGGCGGTTCAGATCGATGCGTCCCGGCTTTTGCTCTACCGGGCCGCCGCCCTCAAGGACAAAGGCCGGCCCTTTTCCGCCGAAGCCGCCATGGCCAAGCTGCACTGTAGTACCACGGCAAGGATGGTGACCAACCTGGCGGTACAGATCCACGGGGGATACGGTTACAGTAAAGAGTATGATGTGGAGCGGTATTTCAGGGATGCCAAGGTCACCGAAATTTATGAAGGCACCAGTGAAATCCAGCGCATGGTCATTGCCAGGGATATTCTGACCCGGCCCGTCTGACAACAACTAAAGGCATTTTGTATGTTACATGTCATTGTGTGTATCAAACAGGTTCCCATGGTATCGGAACTGCCCTGGGACCCGAAAACCGGTACCCTGAAGCGGGAAACCGCCCAGGGCATGATGGATCCTTCTGCCCGGCGTGCCCTGGAAGCCGCATTGCAGATAAAGGCGGACCCGGCCTCAGGACCGGTCCGGATCACGGCCGTTTCCATGGGCCCTCCCATGGCCGAAGAGGTGCTGTATGAAGCCCGGGCCCTGGGCGCGGACCAGGGCGTGCTGCTCACCGATCCCTGCATGGCCGGGGCCGACACCTGTATGACTGCCATGATCCTGGGAACATTTATCAGAAACCACTGTCCGGATACCGGTCTGATTCTGTGCGGGGCCATGTCCAGCGACAGTGAGACCGCCCAGGTGGGACCGCAGCTGGCCGAGGATCTGGACATTCCGGCCATCGGATATGCAAGGCGCCTGGAACTGGCCGACGGCGGCATCCGGGTGGAACGGCATGTGGATGATTTCCTGGAAGTGATGGAAATGGACCTGCCGGGCCTGGTGACCATGGACCATGCGGATGAATCAGATCGGTACACGCCCCGGTATGTGGCCCTGGGCGGGGTGGAAAAGGCATTCGCTGCCGGCGGCATCCAGGTGATGGACGGGGCTGCCCTGGGACTGGACAAAGAGTTCAATGCGCTCAGGTCGTCTCCCACAAAGATCATGGATGTGTATTCCCCGGTCACGCAAAAGGAAGGCCGAGTGCTGACCGGGGCCGTGAAAAAAATGGTGGACACCCTGTTTGACGATTACGGCAAAATTATTTCCAGTGCCATGGGAAAAGACCTGAAAACCCATGATCATGACGAGGACATATGAGCGCTGAAAAACAGATCTGGGTCTGGGCCGATTACAGAAATTATTTCCACAGCCGGGTCACCCTCCAGATCCTGGCCCGGGCCACGGAACTGGCCAAAGCAAATGATGCCGTGGTGTGTGCCGTGGTGTTCGGAGACCACGTGGATGAGTATGTGGCCGAGTATATCGCCCATGGGGCCAAGAAAGTGTATGTCACGGATGATCCGTTTCTCAAAACCTATAACGTGGAATCCTATGCATTTTTGCTGTCCGCCCTGGTCAGGCGGTTCCGGCCTGAAATCCTGCTGGTCGGGGCCACCCGCTTCGGTCAGGAGATCGCTCCCAGAGTGGCCAGACAGCTGAATACCGGCCTGACCGCCGACTGCATCGACCTGGACATCGACGACCAGGGCCGGCTGGTGCAGACCGCCCCTTCCTTTGGCGGCAACCTGATTGCGAAAATCATTACCCCGCAGGCCCGTCCCCAGATGGCCACCATCCGGCCCGGCACATTCCAGGAACTGCCCCATGACGATGATGCGTCAGGCGAGGTGATTCCCGTTCCCTTACCCGGCAACATGCCGGCCCCCCGGGTCCGGTGCCTGACATCGGAACTCAAACCGGTCCGGGCCCGGAAAATCGAAACCGCGGACATTGTCATCACCGGGGGCCGGGGCATGGGATCCAAAGGCAAATTCAAAAAACTGTTTGATCTGGCAGAACTTATCAATGCGGAAGTCGGTGCCACCCGGCCGGTGGTCTATGCCGGCTGGGTATCCCATGAATCCCTGGTGGGCCAGGCAGGCAAGCACATCCGGCCCAAACTGCTGTTTTCCTTCGGCGTCAGCGGGGCCATCCAGCACACGGCAGCCCTGGCCGATGCCCGATTCATCGTGGCGGTGAACAAAAATCCCAACGCCACCATGATGAAACTGGCGGACGTGGCCCTGGTGGCGGATGCCAACCAGGCCTGCTCCGGAATCATCAGAGCCGTGAAAGAGCGGATCAGGCACTGACTGATAAATTGATATCCGTTCACTCATGGATCTGGAAGATCTGTCGTGATATTTCTGGTAAAATTGACGGCTTCGGCGACTGACATGGTTGCCCGTTTGCGCCCGGAAACCCGGGGGAGGAGCATCAAAGGCATGAAGTGTTTTCCGTGCTTTTTAACGATAAACTACCGGAAAATTCTTGAGTTTGGATGCCTGTTTTTTTCGGTTAGGTTATGCAAATAAGTGTTGATCTCTGGGAATTGGTTTCAGCCGATTAATCTGCTCTGCATCAGGACTGTGCATCGCATGCCAAAGATCCCAATCTTGTTGCAGGCCCAGCCAGAAATCCGCAGACATACCCAAAACACGGGAAAGTCGCAATGCCGTATCCGGAGTTACCGAACGTCTGCCTTTAATAATTTCATTGAGGCGAGGGTAAGAAACACCCAGACAACGAGCGAGTTCTGTTTGTGTAAGACCAAGTGGCTTGACAAATTCCTCAAACAGCATCTCTCCAGGGTGTGTTGGAGGCCGATTCCGGGGCAGCCGCCTCCCAACATCAGTGGTAATCTGTGATTTCGATCTCATAGGCATTCCCTTCCTCCCATATAAAACAAATTCGATATTGTTGATTGATGCGAATACTATATTGATTCTGCCGGTCGCCTTTTAATCGTTCCAAACGATTTCCAGGAGGCGCTTTAAGCTCATTGATATCTCGAACTCTGTTGATTTGATCCAACTTTCTTCGGGCAACAGGCCAAATGGATTGCGGGCAGCATCTTCGAGCTGATTGTGATGCCACGCCATCAAAAATATCTTCTGTGTCAGGAGATTTAAACGTTTTTATCATGCAACATATTATAACGGTACCCATTATAAATGTCAAGTTGCTTGGAGGGCATGCATAGCGATACAAACATCAAAAATAATTCCAAAACTGATCATTCACGCTTTTGTATTCTTGCCCTTACAGAAAGTATCTTCTGCTAATTGTATTTTTGCCTATAGTTTTGGTATCCTTGATTTTTCAGGGCCGTGAATACTCACCTTTCGGATAATAAACCTTGATTCGTCTACTGAGCACTTCGGGTTTCTGACTGTGCACACTACAGTCACAAATCATTGCTCCAGGCCGTGAGACCTGACCCCAGCAAGAATAGACAAAGTGTTTACGCATCACCGAAAGACTCTTATTGAATTAGCTGACAATACGTGGTCGCGCTGTTATTGTTGGTATAATGCGAAATTCATCAGTAATATATTTGTATCCAATCACGGGGTAGGATAGAAATAGCGAATTAGATCCATGACAGATCCGGCTCTTGTTCTTTGAAATATGAGTCCATAAGTTTGACCAGTATTGGAAAAGAATCCAGTGATCGGATTGAACATGTTTGTTTGAACGACAAAATCCGTTCAACCCATCGATTTCCTTTTGAACTCTGTGTACCCTTGCTTCGTTTTTTCCATAGGACACCATAGCGCAACGCACGCTCTGCAATATTGTTCGTTGGTTCAATTCCTTCAATGTCAAGGAATAACCATAGGGATTCAATCTGCCGAATCAGTGATCGAGCAAGGGTACCAACTTCCCCTTCTGAAGTCTGGTGATGAAATATAAGATCTGTAAAACGCTTATAGAAATGACGCCATTCCTGACCGTCAGGAACCTCTTTGGCCCAATGACAAAGCAATTGGAGATCCATGGTTATTTGTTTGCCGAACTGGCTGACAGCCGGATCCTTTCTTTCGGCCAGACCTTTGGCCTTCCTGATCAAATGTGCCAGGCATGTTTGCCTGAGATTCGCCCATTTTTGATAGGTACTGTAATTGTCACTGATCAGAATGCCTTCCCAATTTTGTATCAATGCCAGGAAGGCTTCTTTTGATCGATTTTTATGAATCATGAAGTATGCGGCGATTCTATTGACCATGACCCAAAGCCAGTTCAGTGAACCGTTCTGGAACCATGATGTTTCATCAATGTAGTTGGCCTCACTGTTTCGGGTTATCTCTCCCAATTTGTCGTATGCGGGGCTCAAAGCCTCTGATGCCCGGTCAATCACTTTTTGGATTGCACCAGAGGATATTGAAAAGCCAAGGACTGACTGGCAGAATGTTCTTACCGTCTCACGGCTGTTACCTTGTACACCGCTTACCTCAGCGATTAGCGCACTGAGTCTTGGGCCATATCCGGTTTGGCGTTCTCTGGGAAGTTGTCCTTTCACAACCTTCCCACACTTTGTGCAGGTGCCTTGATTGAGAATGAAATGAAGCACATCCATTTCGATTTCCGGCAATTCTATCACCTGGTGCGTATGGAAAGGCATTATGCTTTTCGGATCAAAGGAAGAACATCCGCAGCTGCATGTTTTCGGGCCCAGTATATTTTCGGAAGTCGGTTTCAATAATTCTTGCTGGTATCCTTTGTGACCTTTTTGTCCGCCCCGGCTAAGGTTACCTTTTGCACGTTTTTTTGAAGGCTTTTTATACGGAGGGTCTGAAGACGGCGGCTTGCTGGAATTTTGTGAATTTTGATTGAGTCGATTTTCAAGATCAGATACCCGCTTTTTCAAATCTTTTGTTTCATTGTAAAGCTTGATGACAATATCCTCAAGCTGGATAATATACTCCCGAACTGGCTTCGGTGTTGCGTCCCAATCTTTCTCTGTAAATGGTCTTTTTAGCTCCATGAAAAGAGCTTAACATATGCAAAATATAAAATCTAGATTTTTTTCAATTATTTCAACGAGTTGGGTTGTGTATAATTTTGCATATAATTTCAACTGGTTACGACAAGGATATTACCCCCGTGAATGAGTACAATTTTTTTAAAAAAAAGAACCAAAGCTTATCAAGGCACAGAGGTTGTTCAGGCAATGGGGTCCACCACAGTCAATCCGGTTTCTTTGAATTTGTTGACTTCTCTTCCTGAATGGAAGCCGCAGTAGTATATGTGACGCCTCAATTCCACCGGAGGAACATTGACGACAAACTCTTGGGTCTGCTGAATGATTTCGCCGGAATACATCACATGACCGATTGCACAGGCAACCATAGGCGGGTCTTTGGACACCGGCATGCAGAAGCTTACAGCGATGATGTTACCCTGCCCGTTGCTGCCGCACGTCACAAGGTAGTGCCGCATAGGCCAGAAGTACTTCAGATAGTCAGTTTGTGTCTTATTCGTCGCCATCATGTCCAACGCTCCGCATCACCGGATGGCAATAGAGCGCAGCGGAATTGCCAGTCCGAGTTGGTGCGGTTGATATGCGCAATCTACCTACGAATTATCATGCACGTGGCAGTAGCGTGCGCATAAAGTATTCCCTTGTCATCTTTCAGTGTACCCTCAGACACCCCAAGTGACTTTGAAATATATACCACGTTACCTTCTGCTATGAGCTTAGTATTCAGCGGAACTGCCTTTAGCATTTTTATATTTAGATCAACGGTTCCATAGCCAACCCCCGCTTCAAGCATTGTATGGACAGCGCAACCTGTAACAGAATCCATAGCTGTTGCCGCGAAGCCGCCATGAACTCCACCGAGAGGGTTTAAGTGACGCTCATCCGCTATTGCTTCAAATTGAACTTTTCCTTCTTCGGCAAGCACACCTTTCATTGGAATCGTCTGTGCGATTGAGGCGGGAGGAATATGGCCCGCCACCATAGCTCTCATTATTTCTAAGCCGGACATTTTTTCTATTGCCATTATTTGATTTCCTTCTAAATTGCGTATAACGGGGAGCTGAGGGGCCAGGCTTTTTAAACCCCAAAAGCTCCGATAAAAGGTTAAATTTTCCTGAACCAGGGACTCCCGAAAAGGCCGCGCAGTAAGCCTGGTCCCTCTCCAGCGTTTTGTTCGGCTATATAGTTTAGGGCATCCATGTGACAATGCCTTCATCTGGATTCTGCTCTTTCCATTGCCAAAATGAATCAATATCTTGGATTCCGTCTTTAATAACGGCTTTATAGATTTGTATGCCCATGACCTTTTTTTCATTAGGAATGCTATTCTTTATTTTGAGAATGTTGTCCCTAATCTCTGGAGTCAAAACAGCAGAAATGCGCTCTGCAACCTTTTCAAAATGACCGGCATAAGGGGATTCATTTAAAATATGAATCATATCTATTTGCCAGGAATGACCATCTTTCCCTTCGTAAATAGCATGCCACTCGATGCATTGATCTTCTGCTTCAAGCAAGTTACCATAATTTATTGTTTTAATACGTTTATTTTCTGCAAGTTTGGATATTGCCGAAAAACTATCTGAAAGCTTGAATGGTGCCGTATAAATATGAAAATCAATATCCCGATGATTTATCAACAACCCCATTTTAAGGGATCCAACTAAATTAATCGTTGCTCCAATTGAAGACCATATTTCAATAACATTTGTATCGTAAATGATCTCCCAAGCATTTTTTTGCATTGATTCCGCAATTTCAAAAATTTGTTTCATGTTATCTTCTCAGTACCTGTTACGAAGCCGAACGTCAGAAATCAGCGGCGCCGGTACGGCGTCCGCTGGATTTACTTGTTGTGCG
>CALGAJ010000293.1 GCA_937951975.1 uncultured Desulfotignum sp. | reverse complement strand
CAGCGCCTGCTGGACATGGGGATTTTCCCGGGCCTGACGTTGCGGGTGATCCGCAATGCCCCTCTCGAAGACCCCATGCAGGCAGAGATCGAGGGATATTCCATCAGCCTGCGCCATGAAGAGGCCCGGTTCGTGGAGGTTGAGCCGGATGGGAATTGATAAGCTCATCGTGGCCCTGGCCGGCCAGCCCAACTGCGGCAAATCCACGGTGTTCAACGCCCTGACAGGGGCCCGGCAGCATGTGGCCAGCTACCCCGGAGTCACCGTGGAAAAGATGACCGGGTGGTACCGGTACGGGGATGTGCGGGTGACGGTGGTGGACCTGCCCGGTACCTACAGCCTGACCTCCTACTCCCCGGAAGAACGGGTGACCCGGGATTTCATTCTGCATCAGACCCCGTCCGTGGTGGTCAACACCATGGATGCGTCCAATCTCAAGCGGTGCCTGTATCTCACGTTTCAGCTTCTGGAGATGGAAATCCCGGTGATCCTGAACCTGAATATGATGGATGTGGCTGAAAACCGGGGCCTGACCATCGACACCACGGCCCTGTCCCGGCGCCTGGGGGTGCCTGTGGTGCCCACGGCCATCACCAGGGGAAAAGGCAAAACCGATCTCCAGGCGGCCATCCTGGAAACCGCAAAAACCGGGCTGCCCGGTGAACCTGCCCGGGTAGATTACCGGGAGATGACCCCATACATCGATTCGGTCCAGAAACAGGTGACCGGCTTCACCGGCCTGGGGGACCGGTATCCGGTCCGATGGCTGGCCATCAAGCTCATGGAAGGGGATGAGGCGGTGCGGGACCTGGTCCGGGAAAAATCCCGGGACTATGCCCGGTTGCTGGCGGCAGTGGACCGGTCCAGGCAGCAGTTTGAAGCGGCCATGGATACGGCCCCGGACATGCATGTGGCCACCTGCCGGTACCGGGCTGCCGAAGGCATTGCCCGGCCCTGTGTCACCCAGTCCGAACGGGCACGAAAAACTCTGTCCGACCGCATCGATGCCCTGGTCTGCCACAAGCTGGCCGGGCCGGCGTTCATGGTGGGAGTGTTGTGGACCCTGTACTATCTGTCCATTGTGCAGGGTTACCAGATCACCAACTATACCTGGCCTTTGCTGGCAGGGTTCCGGAACCTGGTGTCGGACATCCTTCCGGTATCCGGGTTCATCGATGTTCCCCTGACCCGGGCCTTTTTCCTGTGGCTGGTGGATTCGGTGAACGCCCTGCTCAATTATATCCCCATCTTTTTCATCCTGTTCGCCTGCATTGCCTTTCTGGAGGACAGCGGGTACATGCCCAGAATGGCGTTCATCATGGACCGGCTCTTCAGCCGCTACGGGCTGCACGGCCAGTCCACCCTGCCCATGGTGCTGGGAGGGATATATGTAGGCGGCTGTGCCGTCCCCGGGGTAATGTCCTGCAAAGGTATCCCGGACGAACGGTCCCGCCTGGCCACCATTCTGATCATCCCCATGCTCAACTGCCTGGCCAAGGTGCCCCTGTATGTCCTGCTCATCAATATCTACTTTGCCCAGCACAAGGGATGGGCCATGTTCTTCATCTCCACCATCAGCATGCTGATGGTGCTGCCGGTGTCCAAGCTGCTCACCCTGACCGTGCTCAAGGACAAGGAGACCGCCCCGTTCGTCATGGAGATGCCGCCCTATCACCTGCCCACCGTCCGGGGGGTGCTGGGACGGGCTTTAGAACGGGTGTGGCTGTTCATCCGGAAAATCACCACCATTGTGGTGGCCCTGGCCGTGGTGATTTTCGTACTGCTCCAGTTTCCCGGCATCGGCCCGGATCGCATGGCCCAGTATGAAACACGCAAACATGCCGCCGTCCGCTCTTTTTATGAAGAGATCACCGGCACCGGGTATGAAGCGGACCTGGCTGACAACCGCCTCATGGCCATGATCCATTTCTGGGAAAACTTTCGGAACAAAAAGATGCGTGTCAAAAGTCCGGAAGCAGCCCAGGCCATCGACACGGAATTCGAGGCGGACAATGCCCGGTTTTTCTCCCTGGTAAAGCCCGGCAGGGACCGGGAAGCCAAACAGGTGAACCGTGCCCTGAAAACCCTGATCCGGGAGCGGAGCCAGCTGCTCCAGGAAATGCGGGCCGAACGGATCAACAACAGTTTTCTGGGTTATGCGGGCAAGGCCCTGGTGCCTCTGACCCAGTGGGCCGGATTCAACTGGCGGGTGAACGTGGCCCTGCTGGGGGCCTTTGCCGCCAAGGAAAGCGCCGTGGCCACACTGGGGGCCCTGTATGAACAAGGGGATGCCAGTGAATCCCTGGAAAGCCGCATGGCCCGGGGAGAACAGGATTTCACCCCGCTCCATGCCCTGGCATTGATGATGTTCATGGTGCTGTATCCCCCGTGTCTGGCCACCGCCATTGCGGTGAAACTCCAGTCCGGTTCCGTCAAATGGATGCTTTTTGCCATGGGCTATCCCATGCTGCTGGGGCTGGTGGTGGCCAGCCTGATATTCACCGGCGGCAGTCTCCTGGGTCTTTCCGGGCTCCAGGCCATGGCCGCCTTTTACCTGCTGGCGCTGGCCATCACCATTGCGGCCGGGTTCATCACGTCAGCCAGATCAGGCGCCACATGACCCACGGCCGGGCCGATGAACGGCCCGGCAGATTCAACCATTAACCCGTTTATTTTTAAACCCCATTTTTGATGAAAGGAAAGAACTCATGACTAATTTTAAAACCCTGCTGGCTGTTCTTGCCCTCGGGCTGTTATTCACCGGCATCTGCCAGGCCCACACCCCGCTGTTTTCCTGCTTTGACAACGGAGACGGTTCCATCACCTGCGAAGGCGGATTTTCCGATGGATCTTCCGCCGCCGGTGTCGCGGTCCGGGTGGTGGACAAGGACGGCAAAGTACTGATGGAGGACAAGCTGGATGAATTCAGCGAATACACCGTGAAAAAGCCTTCTCAGGAGTTTACGGTCATATTTGATGCCGGCGAGGGGCATCAAATCAAGGTTCCCGGCAAGGAAATCTTCTGATTCAATTGTGTCTGTCAGACCAGATGATGTTCAACCCTTGTTGTTGAACATCATCTTTCATCCCGATTCAAATTAACTTCAAGGAGAAAAACAATGAAAAAACGGATTGCTGTGCTTGTAAGTTTGATATCACTCATTTTGTCAGCCCAGGCTTTTGCCCATTTTCAGCTGATCTATACCCCGGATGCGGCCCTGGAAAACGGAGGGAAGATTCCTCTTGCCCTGGTATTCACCCATCCGTTTGATGCGGGACACACCATGGACATGGGGACCCCGGAACAGTTCTTCGTGCTGCAGACCCGGGGGGGAAACCCGGTCAAAAAAATGGATCTGCTGGATGCCCTGACGCCGATTTCCTGGCAGAGCCTGACCAATTCGGGCAAGGCGTTCAAAACCGAATACACGGCCCGGGGCGGAGACCATATCTTCTGCCTGGTTCCGGATCCCTATTTTGAAGCGGAAGAGGACTCCTATATCCAGCAGATGACCAAGATGATCATCAATGTGGGGGGCATCCCCGGGGCCTGGATGGAACCTGCGGGCCTGCCTGCGGAGATCGTGCCTTTGAGCAAACCCTATGACCGGTGGACCGGCAATGTGTTCCAGGGAAAGGTGCTTTACAATGGCCAGCCGGTGCCCGGCGCTGAAATTGAAATCGAATACCTGAACCACGAACCCCTGATCGACCGCAATGCCTTTGCCAGAAAACCGGCGGTCAAAGCACCCCAGAGTTCGTTTGAACTGCAGACCATATTTGCCGATGACAACGGCATCTTCACTTTCGGCATTCCCAAAGCCGGATGGTGGGGGTTCGCAGCCCTGGGACTGGATGAAGATGCCACCCATAAAGGCAAGCCCTGCTCCAAAGACGCGGTGATCTGGATCAAGGCTGTGGATATGTAAAAGACCTTAATCATCATTGAAAAAAACAACACAACGAAAAAGGAAAAGGAAAATAATGAAACCCCGTTTTGCAATATTGCGCACATCACTTTGCCTGATGCTTTTTACCCTTTTTATTTCCCCTGCCATGGCCCAAGATGCCGCATCCACTCGGACGGTGGGTGGCGTCAAAAGCATGGAAGACCGGGTCAGGCACCTGGAACAGGCCATCGGCTCAGGAGACGAAAGCAACCGCTGGTATGACCGGATTGAGATCTCTGGTCTGATCGAGATCGAGGCCATGCACCAGAGTACTGATTTTTCCGATCCGGCCCAAGCGGATGAAGATGAAAGCGATATCGACCTGGCCACGGTGGAGGTGGCCATGGATGCCGGTATCTCCGATCATGTGGACGGCCATGTCCTGTTCAAATACGAAGAAGATGAACTGTTTGTGGATGAAGGATTCATCACCCTGTCAGGAAAAGAGCGGTTTCCGATTTTTCTGACGGCCGGCCGGCAGTATCTGCCTTTTGGCAACTATGACTCTCATTTTGTGACCGATCCTCTGACCCTGGTTCTGGGGGAGACCAATGACGGCGCCGTGGTGGTTGGATCCAGCTTTGCCGGCGACACGGTGGAAGTCTCGGCCGGCCTGTTCAACGGAGCTGTTGATGAAACCGGTGAGGATGACATGGTTGACAGCGTGGTGGCAGCCGTATCCTTCCAGCCGTTTGAATCGGTCATGATGGGCGTGTCATACACCTCGAACCTGATCTCCTCGGACGGATTTTCTGAAGCGATCGTCACCGGCACCGGCACTGTGACGGACATGGTGGGGGGATGGAGTGCATTCATCACGACATCTTTTCTGGAACGGTTTACCTTCATCGCTGAATATGCCGCAGCCATGGATCATTTCAAGGCCGGAGAGATCTATGATGCCGCCGACACCAAAGAGCGGAAGCCGGCTGCCTGGAACCTGGAGCTGGGGGTTTCCGTGCTGGAAAATCTGGAACTGGCCATCGGTTATGCTGGATCCGATGACGGCGGAGGGGATTTTCTGCCTGAAACACAGTACGGGGCCGTGGCCAACTGGGGCATTTTCGACAGCACCAACCTGGCCCTGGAATATCTGAGAGCAGAATTCGATGATGACGCTGTGGAGACCGACACCGTCACCGTGCAGCTGGCCATTGAATTCTAACCCGTCTGCTGCATCCTGTCACTCCTGAATTCCCGGGATTTTTCTGCCATCCCGGGAATTCACGCCCTTCCGGGACTCCCCGGGGTCCCGGTTTCATCGCACCGAACAAGGATACCTCCCCTGGTGACGGCCAGCCCAATGGCGATCTGGGGCAAATCGTCTTTCTTGTGTCTGGATTTGCCATATGCCGGCAGGTCCAAGTCTTCTAAGTCATATAGTTCAGAATGATTACTTGCGTTGGCCTTGATGGTGATGGACTTTCATCTTCAGTTCAGGTAAACAATACCCATAAGTCCGGCATCGTTTCATCACGTCATCAGGCGGCAGACAACGGAAAGCTCCGGCAGAGAAAAAAATACGCAGGAAAAAGAAGGTTGTTCCGTTAAAAGAGTAACAGTGAATTTTTGAGAACACAGGCAGTCTCAGCGTGGCTGTCTGCCGGAGGAATCCATGAGATGCAATAATATTTTAAAACGGCTGGATGCCTGGGTGGACCGGGAGCTTCCCATTGAAGAGGCCCGGGAATTGGAAGAGCACCTTAACCAGTGCCCGGCATGCAGAAAAGAAGCACAGTCTCTGGCACACCTGGCCCGGGCTCTGGACGAACTCCCACCCCTGGCCGCACCCCGAAAACTCTCCGGGCAGATCCGGCAGGCTCTTCATGCCCAGGTAGACCCCCCGAACCTGGCCCAGTGGTGGCGTCACCTCACCCTGGCCTGGCGGAGCGCCGTCTGCGGAGCCACCCTGGCAGGCCTGGTCTGCGGAGCGGTCATGGGCACGCACCTGGCTGCCGCCCTGGATCCGGGGTCTCCGTCCACCCCTTACCAAATCCTGTATGACAGCGGGAGGCTTTACCCATGAAACTGGTTTACAAGCGGATACCGATCTTTTTTTCTGTGGCCCTGAACATCGGATTTCTGGTCATAGCCCTTTTCCATACGTTTGATCGGGCCATGACCAGAGATGAGCGCCGGCGGGAAGAACTGACAACCATTGTCCGGGAGCTGAACCTGACCGAAGCCGAATCAGAGCGGATTATCGAAATCATGGCCGATTTCCGGAAAGAGGTGACCGCCCTTGACAAGGCCGACAAAATAGCCCGCATGGAAGCCCTTGATTGCCTGACCTGGCCGGAGCCGCTGGACCAGAATTATCTGCATGAACGCATGCAGATCTCGACGCAATTGTCCCGTAAAAAGCAGGAATTGTTCGAATCCCATGTCCTGATCATGCGGAGGGAACTCGGCAACGAAAAGGGCGCTGAATTTTTCAGCCGTGTCAGGGAGCATATCCTGGCAACGCAGAAAAAAACATCCCATAGATAATGTTGGGTTTCGGTTACACCCGCCTCAATGATGAGGAACTGGCCGGGCTCACGGCCCGGGGCAATGAAAAAGCCTTTGCCGAAATCCTGAAGCGCCACCAGGACGCGGTATACGGGTTTGGCCTTCGGATGCTTCACCATCCCCAGGAAGCGGAAGACGCCGCCCAGGAGACTTTCTTAAGATTTTTCAAGGCTGCGGGACGGTACCGGGCCCAGGCATCTCTGCGCACCTATCTTTTGAAAATCATGAAAAACCTCTGTATTGATTTTTACCGCAAAAGAAAAACCGAACCCATGACCGGACTGCCCGAACCCTGTGAACCGGACACTCCCCTGGACCTGCTGGAAGGGGCCGTTGCTGAGAAAGCATTGGAGGCCGCTGTGGCAAAACTGCCTGTGAACCAGCGTACCGCCCTGCTGTTGCGGCACACCGAAAAGATGTCCTATAAAGAAATCTGCGAGGTCATGGACCTGTCCCAGGGCGCAGTGGAATCCCTCCTGGTCCGTGCCCGAAAAACCCTGCGCCTGGCCCTGTCAGAATTTTTCTAAAAACAAAACACGCTTTTTTTCCGCAGGTTTTTGCCATCCTGTCCGTTAGGGGATACAAGCCATGAAAAAACGTGGCAGAAACAATTATATGAATCTGGAAAATCCATTGAATCCATTACCCTCACCATTTAAATCCTTGTGTGCCATTGCCATGGCAGCCGTGCTTTTCACCGGATGCAGCCTGTTTGAACCAGAGACCCGGCCCGGGACCCCGCTGGCCCTGCCAGCACACTACCAGCCCTTGTACACCCAAGCTGACCCGGGCCCGGGAAAGTGGTGGCAGGCTTTTGGCAGCGAAGAACTGAACACCCTGGTGGGCCGTGCCCTGTCCGGCAACTTTGATATCAGAACGGCACTGGCCAAGGTCCGGCAGGCAGAAGCTGCGGCCCGGAAGGCCGGAGCGGATCTTTCGCCGTCTCTGGACTACGGCGGGGGTGCGGAAAAAAACCGACAGCAGACAAAGACCGATGCTGCCGGAAGTGCCAGTGACCAGTCCGGGACATTCAGCGCCAACCTCTCTGCCGGATATGAACTGGACCTGTGGGGACGGCTTCAGGCACTGCATACTTCTGAAATCCTGGAATACGACGCCACCCGGGAAGACCTGGAGGCTGCGGCCGTCACCGTGGCTGCAGATGTGGTCACATCCTGGGTGGAAGTGTTGTCTTTGCGCCGGCAGATTGCGATCCTGGAAAATCAGATCCGGATGAACCGGCAGATGCTCAAACTCCAGGAACTGCGGTTTCTCAACGGCCAGGCAGATACCCTGACCGTGTCCCAGCAGCGGGAGGCCCTGGCCCAGGCCCGGGCTGCCCTGCCCACCCTGCAGCAGGCCGAGGAACAACAACGCAATGCCCTGGCTGTTCTGCTGGGCCGGGCCGGGGCCGGCAGCCTCTCTATTTCCCAGACCACCCTGCCCAAACTGATCCCTCTGCCCAAAACCGGGCTGCCGGCCGATCTTCTGGCTACCCGTCCCGATGTGCGGGCGGCCGGCCTTCGCCTCAAGGCGGTAGACTGGCAGGTGAGCGCGGCCCGGGCAGACCGCCTGCCCGCCCTGACCCTGTCGGCAGAGGCCGCCGTTTCCAGCAGTTCCCTGGATCTGCTATTCTCCAACTGGGTTACCACCCTTGCCGCCGCAGTCACGGGCCCTCTGTTTGACGGGGAGCGCCGGGAGGCGGAGGTGGACCGGGCCCGGGCCGAAGCTGATCAGATCCTGACCGCCTATGCCCGGACCGTTGCCCAGGCGGTGCAGGAAGTGGAGGACAGCCTCATATCGGAAAAACGTCAGGGCGAATATCTCCTTCTGCTCACAGAGCAGCTTGAGGCCTCCCGCCTGACCGTAAAGACGGCCCGGATTCAGTACATGAACGGCCAGGACAACTACCTGTCCTACCTCACTGCCTGGACCAGTGCCCAGAGCCTGGAACGTCAACTGGTGGAAGAACAGGCCACCCAGATCAAGAACCGGATCACCCTTTACCGGACCCTGGGCGGCGACTGGACCCAGACCCTCATATCTCACACGGAGTAAACCGACATGCCTGACAATGTCCAACAAGAACTCACTTTTTCCGGCAAAGTGTTCCGGGCGCTGTTGCCCCTGCTGCTGATACTGGTCGGCGGAGCCGCCTGGTCCTACTTCAAGGCCACAGCCCCGGTCATTAAAAAAACCCTGCCCCAGCGGGAGATCACCATGGTGGAGACCATGACCGCAGCCGCTGCCGATACCCGGACCCGGGTGACGGCCATGGGTACGGTGACAGCAGCCAGGGAGGTGACGCTCAAGGCACAGGTCTCCGGCGTGGTCCAGGCAGTTTCAGAACATTTTCTGCCCGGCAGCCTGGTACAAAAAGGGGAGATCCTGGTGCGCCTGGATCCGGCCGATTACAAGATCAGTGTCCAGAAAGCCAGATCCGCCCTGGACGATGCCACGGCGGCACTGGCCATTGAACAGGGCAGCCAGACCATTGCCAGAGAAGAGCTGCGGCTGCTTACAGAAGTTTCACCGGACAGGGTGGACGAGACCGATCTGGCTCTGCGCAAACCCCAGCTGGCCCAGGCCCGGGCCAAGGTGGCTTCGGCCATGGCGGACCTGGACCAGGCCCTGCTCAACCTGAACAGAACCACTGTCATTGCCCCTTTCAACGCCATGATCATTGAACGTTTCGTCAACGAAGGCGCTTATGTGGGAACCCAGGAAAGCCTGGTGACCCTGGCGGGGACGGACGAATTCTGGGTGGAGGCCATGGTGCCCCTGGATCAGCTTCCTTATATTGACAGAGCATATCCCGGCGGCTGCCCGGCTACCATCTCTTCCCAGACCGGTGCAGAATCCCGGGAGGGACGGGTGATTCAAGTGGCCGGCAAGGTGAATGATTCCGGACGTGTGGCCACGGTGATCGTGGCGGTGAAAGCACCCCTGGACACAACGGTCCACCCCGGGGCCGCGCACCTGATGCTGGATGACTACGTCCGGGTCACCATTACCGGCCGGGCCCTGTCCGGGGTGGTGACCCTGCCCAGAGCAGCCCTTCAGGACAATGATACCCTGTGGATCTACCAGGACAATGCCCTGGATATCCGCAGGGTGTCTCTGGCCTGGAAGGACAGGGAAGCGGTTTACATCGCCTCGGGGGTGTCCCCGGGAGAGCAGGTGGTCACCTCGGGCCTGGCCGCACCGGTGCAGGGCATGCCCCTGAAAACCAAAAATGATCAGCCTGCAACACCTGAGCCCCCTGAAAAAAGGCCTGAACCCGACGGAGACCCGAAATGAACATCCCCATGAAACATAACGATTCACACCCCCGTGGTGCCATGGCCTGGATGGCGGGAAACTCGGTCATCGCCAATCTGCTCATGCTCGTTTTCCTGGTGGGCGGGCTGATCACGGCCTGGAACGTCAAGCAGGAGGTCTTCCCGGATTTCACCGTTGACAGTGTTTCCATTATAGTGGCCTATCCCGGAGCCAGCCCGGAAGAGGTGGAAAACGGCATTGTCCTGGCCCTGGAGGAGGCTATCGAGGATATCGAAGGAATCGAAAAAGTGACCGCCTCAGCATCGGAAGGCAGTGCCTCGGTAACTGTAGAACTTATGGAAGGGGAGGATGTGGTCAAACTGTGGCAAGAGATCAAAAGCGAGGTCAACAGCATCTCCACCTTTCCGGACGAAGCGGAAGAGCCCCTGGTCTCTATGGGAAGCCACAAGCGGGGGGTACTCACCCTGGTCCTGCACGGCGCTGTGGATGAACTGACCCTGAGATCGGTGGCAGATCAGGTCCGGGATACCCTGCTGCGCAACAACCATATCACCCAGGTGGACCTGACCGGGGTCCGGGATTACGAGGTCCAGGTGGAGATTCCCCAGGATGCCCTGCGAAGATACGGCATGACCCTGGAAGATGCTGCCCAGGCCATTGCCAAAGCGTCGGTCGAACTGGGGGGCGGCAGCCTGAAAACCGAAAGCGGGGATATCCTGGTCCGGGTCAAGGACCGGCGGGAATATGCCCGGGGATATGCCGGGCTGCCCCCGTTCACGGTTCCCGGATCCTGCTGGAGGATGTGGGAGAGATCAAAGACGGCTTTGAGGACAGTAACACCTGGGCCAGGTTTGACGGGCATGCTGCCGTGATGATCGAAATTTTCCGGGTCGGGGACCAGACCCCCACCCTGGTGGCGGCCGCAGGCAAGGCCGTGATCGCGGAGTTGAACCAGACCCTGCCAGAAGGACTTCATCTGACTATCCTCCAGGACCGGTCTTCCGTGTTTGAGCAGCGGGCCCGGCTCCTGATGAAAAACGCCTTCCAGGGCCTGATTCTGGTTTTTATCCTCCTGGCCGTTTTCCTGGAAACCCGGCTGGCCTTCTGGGTAAGTTTGGGCATACCGATCTCCTTTCTGGGCTCTTTCCTCTTTCTGTCAGCAGGAAATTTTTCCATTAATGTAATTTCCATGTTTGCTTTTATTGTGACCCTGGGAATTGTGGTGGACGATGCCGTGGTGGTGGGAGAGAATATTTATCACTGGCGGTCCCGGGGCCTGTCTTTTCTCCAGGCTGCCGTGGCCGGGACAAAGGAAGTGGCCCTGCCCGTCGTCTTTTCCGTTCTGACCAACCTGGTTTCCTTCATGCCCCTGATGTTCGTGCCGGGGTTCATGGGCAAGATCTTCAAAGTCATTCCCCTAGTGGTGGGCGCGGTATTCCTGGTCTCCCTCATCGAAAGCCTTTTTATCCTGCCTGCCCATCTGAGCCGCCGCAACAGAACCCGGGCCGTCTGGCCCCTGAACCATCTGGAACGGTGGCAGGGAAAATTCAGCCAGGACTTTGAACAGTTTGTCCGGATCCGGTACGGGGCTTTGCTGCGCCTGTTGATCAGCCACCGGTACGGGGTTATCGCCTTGGGTCTTGCCATGATGCTGGCCCTGGGAGGGTATGTAAGTTCAGGCCGGATGGGCCTGGAAATGTTTCCCAGTAGTGAGTCCGACTATGCCTATTGTTCTGCTACACTGCCTTACGGGTCTGCGGAATCCCGGCTCAAGTCCCTGGAAAACCACCTGGTGGCCGCAGCCGGGGAGGTGGTGGCTGAAAACGGCGGAGACCTCCTGTCCAAGGGGGTGCTCAGCAATGTCTCCCAGAATGTGGTCACTGCCAGGATCTTCCTGGCAGACGAAGACCAGCGTCCTCTGTCCACCTCACACATCACTGAATTATGGCGCAGCCGGGTGGGATCCATGGCCGGCCTGGAAAACATCCGGTTTGAATCCAACATGGGCGGCCCGGGATCCGGAAAGAACCTCACCGTAATGCTCAGCCACGCCGACACCCAGACTCTGGAAAAAGCCGGAAAAGACCTGGCCGGGTCTCTGTCTCAGTATGCCATTGTCCACGATATCGATGACGGGTCTGCCCGGGGCAAGCGGCAATTCGATATCCAGCTGCTGCCCCTGGGCGAACGAATGGGCCTGACCTCAGAGTCCGTGGCCCGGCAGCTGCGCTACGCTTTCCAGGGAGCCGAGGCCCTTAAACAGCAGCGGGGCCGGAACGAGGTCACGGTGCGGGTCAGCCTGCCTGAATCCGAACGTACGGTTGAAACCACCCTGGAAAATCTGGTCCTCCGGTCCGATACCGGGGAAGTCTATCTGCGGGACGCCGTCAAGATGACCGCCGGACGGTCCTATACCACGATCGAACGGACCAATGGCCGCCGGAATATTATTGTCACGGCCAATGTCAATCCCCCTGCCCGGGCCGAGAACATCAAGGGGGAACTGGCCGCATCTGTCCTGCCGGACCTGGCCGGAACCTACCCGGGGCTGACCTACAGCTTTGAAGGCCACCAGGCCGAGATGCAGAAAAGCCTGAACTCCCTGGTCACCGGCTCCCTTCTGGCCCTGTTCGGCATCTATACCCTGCTGGCGGTTCCGTTCAAAAGCTATACCCAGCCTCTGATCATCATGGTCAGCATCCCCTTTGGCATCATCGGGGCGGTGCTGGGCCATATTATCATGGGATATTCCCTGTCCGTCAACTCCATCTTCGGGATCGTGGCCCTGTCCGGGGTGGTGGTCAACGACTCCCTGGTCCTCATCGACTTTGCCAACCGCCGGGCCCGGGAAGGGGCATCCCCCCTGGAAGCCATCCATGCCGCAGGCATTCAGCGATTCCGGCCTGTCCTGCTGACCACGATGACCACCTTCGGCGGTCTTATGCCCATGATCATGGAAACTTCTTTTCAGGCCAGAATGATGATCCCCATGGCCATATCCCTTGGCTTCGGGGTACTTTTTTCCACACTCATCATCCTGGCCCTAGTTCCGTCCCTGTTCATGGTGCTGGATGATTTCTCAGGGCTGATATACCGGCGGGAGGAAAAAAATCCGGGAAAAGCCTGACCGCCTTGCGCAAAGAGACCGGTATTCATAACCATACCGCCCAGTCGCCGAAGCCAAAGGTTCCGCTGCCATAGCGTGTCTTTATAAACCAGGTCACCGGTAAACAGATGACCGCGTTCATTTTCCCAAAAACACATATGGCCGGGAGTATCCACGACCTGAACAAAGCGGTCTCCAAAGCCGTTCTCACCAGCACCGATCAACGGGGAACATTGAGGAACAGACCAAGACTCCCCAATAGAAATTGACGGTACAGACACTACAAATTCAGAGCACGGTGTCATTCGGCTCCAGCAGATACCTGATATTTTTCTGCAAGGTCCGGTAAAGGACGTTCCGGGTGCCGTACTGTTCTGAAACGATCTGCATGGACCGCTCGTACGCCAGCAACGCTTTGTCCCAGGCCCCGTTCATGGTGTGGAGTACGCCGGTGTTGTTCAGCAGCTTTGCCTCCAGGCATGACTTGTTCAGGTCCCTGGATAATGACAGTGCATCTTCCAGATGCGAGAACGCCTTATCAAAATAACCGTTGTTCCCGGCTTCCATGCCGGCACGGGAGAGACTGCCAATGGTTTTCAGCAGCAATTTGAGACAGTGGGAGTGACTCTGTGATTTTCTATCCGTGCCGGAGTATTTTTTTTCATGCGGCATTGATCACATCCTGTATCCATTCTGTGACCTCTGTTTCATCCGGCTCTCCGTCAATTCTGAGTGATTCTGAAACAAGGCTTGCGCCGAGTTTCTTCAGACGTTCTTCGATCGCATCCACGGCACCGCAAAAATAAGTATAGGATGTATCTCCGCATCCGAAAACCGCAAATTTCTTCTGATCCAGATCCATCGTCATGCCTTCATAAAAAGTTTCGAAATCCTCCTGCAACTCGACTTCTTCATCCCCCCAGGTCGAGCATCCCAGCAGGTAAAGATCAAAGGTTTCTTTGAGGATCTCCGGTTCGACATCGGACACATTGACCAGCCTGACCTCATAGGATTGATCCGACAAGAATCCCTCAATGGTTTCTGCGGCAGACT
>CALGAJ010000292.1 GCA_937951975.1 uncultured Desulfotignum sp. | reverse complement strand
GGGGCCGCCACCAGAAACAGGCCCATGATTTTGGTGCACCCGGCCTGCTTGAGCAGGTCGATGGTGGCGATCAGGGTGCCGCCGGTGGCCAGCATGGGATCCAGGATCAATGCAATGCGCTCTTCCATGGCGGATGCGGTTTTGACATAATACTGCACCGGCGTCAGGGTCTGTTCATCCCGGTAAAACCCCACCACACTCACCTTGGCCGAGGGGATCAGGTCCAGGACCCCGTCCATCATGCCAAGGCCTGCCCGCAGAATCGGTACAATGGTGATTTTCTTGCCCTTGATCCCTTCGATTTCCACCGGGCCGGCCCAGCCGTCCACCATCTTTTTCTCCGTGTCCAGATGTTTGGTGGCCTCATAGGTCAGAAGCCTGGCCACCTCGGAAGACAACTCCCTGAAATCCTTGGTGGAAATATCTTTTTTGCGCATGAGTCCCAGTTTATGCTTGATGAGGGGATGGTCCCCCACAAAAACAGCCATAATATCTCCTTTATCAAATATGGTTGGGTATGGATGAAGACAAGTTCTGCTTTAATTATTAAAATCCGGGAATCGAGTCAAGACTATTGGATGAGATATTGCAATAATTGTTTTTTTGTGCACAATAAAGCCCATGACCCAATGGCCTTTCATGGATGTGGCAGTGACCCTGCCGATGCTTCACAGTTTTGTGTATGCCGTGCCGGATTATCTGTCCGACACCTGCCGGCCGGGCATGCGGGTGCTGGTGCCTTTTGGAAAACGCCGGGTCACCGGATATATTCTGAGAGGCCGGAAAGACAGCGGGAAATATACCGCCAAAAAAATTCTGGATGTCCTGGATGATCATCTGTTGTTTCCGGAAAATGAAATCCCTTTTTTCAAGTGGGTGGCGGATTATTACATGCATCCGCTGGGCGAGACCATCAAGGCGGCCCTGCCCACCGGGCTGGACCGCCGGGATGTGGCCCATGTCCGGACCACGGCACAGGGGCGGGCTGCCCTGGACAACCCGGGCCTGTCTCCGGTGGAATCCCGGATCCTGACCCTGGCGGACACCCGGCAGGGCATCAGCCGGAAACAGCTGCTCAATACCGTGGATTCCCCGTCTTTGCGATCTCTGCTCAAAAAAATGCAGGACAGCGGATGGCTGTCGGTCACGGCCGTGCTGAAAAAAGAAGCCGCTTCCGCGCGCCTGGAAAAATTCATTTCCCCGGGAAAAAATCCGCCGGACCCGGACAGAAAACTGTCACTGAAACGGCAGCAGATCCTGACCCTTGTGGCAGAAAAAAAAGAGATCTCCCTGACAGCCCTTCGAAGCCGGGTGCCCACGGCCCCGAGACTGATCAAACTGCTGGAAAAAGACGGCTGGATCACCGTCACCCAGCGCCGGGTGTGCCGGGATCCTTTCGGGGACCCGGTGGAACCCGATACCCCGCCGGAACTGACTTTGGAACAGGCAAACGCGGTGAACACGGTCATCAACCGCCTGGATCAGGGATTTGTGCCCTACCTGCTGGCCGGGGTGACCGGGTCCGGCAAAACCGAAATCTATTTGCGCCTGGCTGCCGATGCGGTGGCCCGGGGAAAATCCGCCATTGTGCTGGTGCCGGAGATCGCGTTGATCTCCCAGACCGAGCGCCGCTTTAGGGCCCGGTTCGGGGAACAGATCGCCGTGATCCATTCCATGCTCTCCCAGGGAGAGCGCCTGGACCAGTGGCACAACATCGCCACCGGCAAGGTGTCCATTGTAATCGGAGCCAGGTCTGCCATTTTTGCGCCGCTTGACAATATCGGCATCATCATTGTGGATGAGGAACATGACGGGTCCTACAAACAGGAGAACGGGTTGCGGTACAATGCCCGGGACCTGGCCGTGGTCAGGTCCCGCATGTGCGGCTGTCCGGTAGTGCTGGGATCGGCCACCCCGTCGGTGCAGACGGCTCACAATGTCCGGACCGGGCGGTTTCAGCAGCTGGATCTTCATCACCGGATCAATGACCGGCCTTTGCCGCAGATCACCCTGGTGGATTTGAAAAAATACAATAATGCCCCGCCCATGGACCGGATCATCACCCCGGAGCTGGCCAGAGCCATCCGGGCCTGTCTGGAGGCGGGCAACCAGGCGTTGATTTTTCTGAACCGCCGGGGATTTGCCTCGTTTCCCGCATGCAGTGCCTGCCATCAGCCGCTCCAGTGCCGGCACTGCGACATCACCATGACCCTGCACTTGAGTTCCCACCGGTACAAATGCCATTTGTGCGGGTTCTGCCTGCCGGAATCCACGGCGTGTCCGGCCTGCGGCAAAAAAGCCGTAAAAAATTTCGGGTTCGGCACGGAAAAAATCGAAACCCTGCTCAAAACCATGTTTCCCGATGCCCGGCTGGCCCGGATGGACCAGGATTCCACGGCGAAAAAAGGCAGTGCCCTGGCGCTTCTCAAAAGTATCCGGAACCGCACCGTGGACCTGATCGTGGGCACTCAGATGCTGGCCAAAGGGCATGATTTTCCCGCCATCACCCTGGTGGGCGTGATCTGTGCGGACCTGTCCATGAACCTGCCGGATTTCCGGGCCGGGGAGCGGACCTTTCAGCTGCTGGCCCAGGTATCGGGCCGGGCCGGCCGGGGAGATGTGCCCGGCACCGTGATCATGCAGACCTACAACCCGGATCATTTCACCATCGAGGCGGCCCGGCGCCAGGATGTCACCGCATTTTACAACCGGGAAATCCCGTTCCGCAAAGCCTTGAAATACCCGCCCTTCACCCGCATGATCCTGGTGAAACTGTCCGGCCCGAAAAAAGACGCCGTGGCACAGGCGGCCATGGACGCGGCCGCCATCCTCACGCAGGTCAAAGAGGCCTCCCCGGAAACCGCTGCCGCCGTTGACATCTTAGGCCCCATCGAGGCCCCGATTCCGCGCATCTCCTCCCGGTTCCGGTGGCAGCTGGTGGTCAAAAGCCCGTCGTTCCGCCAGATCAGCGCCCTGGTCCAGGCATTGCAGAACCATCCGGACATGAACCGCCTGCGCAACATCTCTTTAGGCATTGACGTGGATCCCTATTCTTTGATGTGATTCACCCCGATTTCAGAAAATGAATTTCCCGGCATTGAAATCAGTTGAACATTGCGTGGTTCTCTGCTATGAAAAAGCGGTAAAAACAGACCCAAACCCAATTTATACCCATAATAAGGAGACGCAACCCATGAAACTCTGCTTCAAGTCGATATCGCTGCTGGTCTTTCTGACCTTGGTCCTGGGCCTTTGTGCCCCGGTGGTCCAGGCGGAAACAGCCGATTCTCCGGAAGAGGTGGTCAAAACCTTTACCCGCAAATTTTTCATGCTGGATGAGGACATGGCTGATTACCTGAGCCGGGAAGCCCTGTACAATGAAAATGATGTCAACCGCGTGACCATGTACTTTAGGATGCAGGAACAGGACGCGGCCCGGCGGGGGCTGGAAATGGATTATTTGAAAATGCGCCCTTTGCTTGTGAAAACCCGGGTGGTGGAACAGGATGAAGATACTGCCGTCATCGAGTTGTCAGCCGTCATGATCCGCAGCATCAATCCCCTTTACCGGATTGTGGGATATGTCTTTGGGTTGCTCGAAGAACATGAATTTGAGACCACGGTCACGGCAGTCAAAGAAGACGGCACCTGGAAAGTCGGCCCCGGGGGATTTCCCTTACCGGCCTGATCAGACCAGACCCCTGCAGGCCCCGGTACCGCCGGCTGACAATAACGACAACGCCGGCCTGATCCCGCTGACAAAATAACTACAATAAGGAAAGCCTGACCCCGTTATTGGAGGTCGGCAAGGAATTTGGTGATCACCTTTTCCAGGCAGAGGTTCCAGGCCCGGGCCAGGGTATCGGGACGATTTTCAGATGCCGGTTCTACAGCGCTGTAGACCTGATTGATCACCGGCATGAACCCGCTGCCGGTCTGTTTTTCAAGCAGCAGCCGCAGCGCCATGACGGCCCGGGGATGGGACGGGTCCTGGATATCGGCATACAGGTGCGTGATTTTTCCGGACAGACGATACATGATCCGGTCCGGTTCACTGGCCGGCACCTGCCGGAAATAAACCGAACCGTCCAGCGCGTCCCGGACCGCGTCGGAAATCATCCGGGCCGGAGACACCATGAATTTATTGTAATAATCATTAATGAACCGGTTGTCGGACACTTTGTAGACAAAAAAACTGCTTTCAAATTCCGCCGAGATATCAAACTGGCGGATCAACAGGCCCCGGCCGGTTTCAAAACCCTCGGCTGAGGCATTGATTTCAGGGGATTCAATCACAAACAGATGGGTTTCCGGAAAATCCCGGATGATCCCGGAACATCCGGACAAAAAAATTCCCGTCACAACAATTACCCAGAGGAAAATAATCCAGCGAATCCAAATCGGTTTCATTTCCCCCCCTCCATGATACGGTCTTCATTGGGCTTAGGCGGCCTTTCCAGCAGGAGGCGGGCGGGATACCGCCGGATTTCCAGGCTCATCTGCTTGAGATTTTCAGAGGTATGTTCAAAATTACTGATGGTCCGGTTGATGGTCTCACTGTTGAGCCAGACCAGGTTCTCCAGCATGGCGATGGTGGTGTTCAGGCTTTCCATGAGCCCGTCCACCTGTTTAGACAGGTCTGCAAGCCGGGTGTCGGCGCCCTGTTCCAGATTCTGGGTCACTGTTTTAGCGCTGGCCGCAGCTTGCCCCAGATCCTCGATGGTCCGGGTCACCGGCTCCCGGATGTCGGTCACCAGGGTGCGGATATTGGTGAAAGATCCTTTGGCGTCCCGGAGCATGTCACGGAAATCCGGAGATTCAAGGGTTTCAGACAGGATGCGGCTGGTGTTCCGGACCTCGTCCATCATGGCTGAAGTCCGCCGGGAGATCCCGGCCACATCCAATGCCTCGGTTTTCCGGTTCAATGTTACCAGCAGTTTTTCCAGGTTGCCTGTCATTCCCATGACATTGATCTCGGTCAGGTTTTCCAGAATCAGGTTCACGGCATCGCTCAACCGCTTGATACTGCTTTTCCGGGACGGGATATACAGGTTGTCCGGTGTCCAGGTGATATCCACCGGATCAGTGATGTCCGACAGGTAATCGGTTTCCAGATATGCGGCCCCGGTAATGCCTTTGAAGCTCAGATACACGGTGAGTCCATTCTCCACTGCCGCCTTGACCGCATCTTCCGGGTCCTGATTCCCGTTGGCGGGAAATGCGTCCAGATCCAGGGCAAACACCACCAGCACACACCGGGACTGGGCCTGATAGGCTTTGACCGGGGTGGTGATGGCTTTGACGGTTCCGATGCGCACGCCCTTGTATTTGACTTCAGATCCCACATCCAGCCCCTGGACCGACTCGTTGAAACAGGTTTCAGCCAGGATCTCTTTTTTCAGAAACTCGCCGGCCCCGAACATGATGAGAAACCCGACGCCCAGGCAGAAAGCCGCGATCACGAACAGGCCGAGTTTAAAATAATTGGCATTTTGGGTCATGGTTTTTTCTCTTTTTCAGGGTTCCGGTTGAAAAACCGGTACGCGTATTCATTGGCGGGATTTGCTTTCAGGTCTCTGGGGTGGCCTGTGGCGATGATCCCTCTGGTTTCTTTTTCCAGCATGATGGTGTTGTCGGCAATGGACAGAATGCTTTCCAGTTCATGGGTGACGATCACAAACGTGATGCCCAGGGTCCGGGCCAGATCCTTGATAAGCAGGTCCAGTTCCGCGGAGGTCAGAGGATCCAGGCCCGCGGACGGCTCATCCAGGAACAGGACTCCGGGATCCAGGGCCATGGCCCGGGCAATGGCGGCCCGTTTTCTCATGCCCCCGCTCAACTCACCCGGCAGCCGATGGCTGTTGCGGCTCAGGTCCACCAGGCCGAGTTTGGCCAGGGCAAGCATCCGGGCCGCGTCATCAGACAGGTCGGTGAAAGCGGTCAACGGCAGCATGATATTCTCCAGCACGGTCATGGACCCGAACAGGGCTCCGTTCTGGAACGCCACACCGATCTTTCGCAAAAGCCGGGTCCGTTCTTTTCCCCGGGCCGCCACCATGTCCTTCCCATGAATCAGCACCTGGCCGGACACCGGCGGTACCAGCCCGATCATGTGCTTGAGCACCGTGCTCTTGCCGCACCCGGACCCGCCCAGGATCACGAAAATCTCCCCTTTGTTGATGTCAAAGGTCAGATCCTCCATAATGGCCTGGCCGTTATACCCGGCAAACAGGTGCTTTACTTGTATAATCGGTTCTTTCACACATCCAACACATAGTAAATAATTGAAAAAATCCCGTCAAACACGGCAATGAGAATAATGGACGACACCACGGCCCTTGTGGCGGCCTCGCCCACAGCCGACGGCCCCTGACGGGTCTGGTATCCTCTGATGCATCCGGTGGCGGCAATGAGCACCCCGAACACAAAACATTTGATCATGCCGCCCGTAAAATCCCCCCAGGACACAAATCCCACCACCTGGTTGTAATAGGCGGAAAACGGATGCCCCAGAGACAGGATCACCACGGCCCCTCCCAGGATTCCCACCAGGATGGCGAACACCGTGAGCAACGGCGTCATGAGCGTGGAAGCGATCACCCGGGGCAGGATCAGGAACCGCACCGGTTCCAGCCCCATGATGGTCAATGCATCGATCTCTTCATTGATTTTCATGGTACCGATTTCCGCGGCAAACGCGGATGCGGACCGCCCGGCCAGGACGATGGCGGTCATCAAAGGCCCCAGTTCCCGCACCATGGCCAGGCCGATGAGGTTGGCCACATAGATTTCCGCTCCGAACATCTTCATGGGGATGGCGGACTGAAACGCCATGACCAGACCCACAATAAAGCTGATCAAGGCCACGATGGGCAATGCGTTCACCCCGGCCTGTTCCGCCACCCGCCACGTTTCCCCCCACCGGATCCGGTTGGGGCGCAACAGGCTGGTGCTGAAAAACCAGCAGATCTCCCCGAAAAACGCAATATAGTTTTTGACATCATCCCGGAACGCAGCCAGGCCTCGGCCCTGATTTTCCACAAACATCCGGATACGGCCGGCAGACGGAGCCGGTTCCGGGGCGGAAAGATCTTTCCGGGAAAGCCGTTCCACCAGGCTGGCAGCAGCCGGGTTCAGCCCGGTGGTGCGGATGGATTTCAGGTTCTGTTCCCGGGCCGTGCGGTCCAGATGGACCACGAACGCGGCACCGGCCATGTCGAAATAGGTCACCCCGGACAGATCCAGGGTCAAGTCGGCCCCGGCATGGTTACTGATCCCGTCGCAGGCCGGTTTCCATATCTTTGCAATGCCGTCGGCATCCATACGCCCTGAAAAAACAAGGGTTTGGCCGGTATCGGTGTGGTTGATGTTCAGCTCAGTCACAGGATTCCCGGCCCACAGTGATTGTGACCCACTCGGCATCCGTGTCCCGGATCAGGATGGTCAGCCCCTGCTCTTCCAGGGCGGTTTCCACATCCGGCAGCCGCTCCAGGATGATTCCGGAAAGAACGGCCCGGCCATCCGGGGCCATGCGCTCACGGATATCCCCCATAATGGCCACCAGGGTCTGGGCAATGATGTTGGCGGCAATCAGGTCATATGGTGCGGGCTCCATCTGATCCAGGGTGCCGGCACACAGGTGATACTGGTCGGCGGGCACCTCATTTTTCTCCAGGTTTTCTTTGGCCACAGCCACGGCGGCCGGGTCCGTGTCCACCCCCGCCATCCGGGATGCCCCCAGTCTGGCCGCCGCAATCATCAAAATCCCCGACCCGCACCCCACATCCAGAAATGTCTGTCCCGGGGTAAGACCGGCCTGAATCTGTTTCAGGCACATGCAGGTGGAAGGATGGGTACCGGTCCCGAACGCCATGCCCGGGTCCAGGTGGATCACCAGATCGCCGGGTTGTGGATCATAGGGTTGCCATGCCGGTTTCACCACGATGCGGTCCGTGATGCGCATCACATGGAAGTGCGCTTTCCAGGCATGGGCCCAGTCCTGATCCGCCACGGTTTCCGTCTTGACCGTCACATGGACGCCGTCCCGGGCCAGTGCTTCGGCCCGGCGGCTGAGCTGTGCCAGAATGTCATCCACCGCCGGGGTTTCAGGCAGATACCCTTCAATACGGTTGCCGTCGGGCACAATCGGCGTGGGCGTGCCGAACCCTTCATCCGGTTCCGCCAGGGGCAGATGACACACCACACCCGTGATGCCGGATGAAAAGAACATGTCACAGATCAATTCTTCGGCCAGGGCCGGATCGTCTGATTCAAACCCGGCAATGATTTTCCGGTATTCCATGTCAGCGCCCAAATGATCTTTGTGAATCGGTTCTTGAATTTTTCATAATAAAAGATTATTTTTCATATTTTTAGCAAAGTCAAACTGTATTTTATGAAAAACCCGTATCAAAATTTGGTGATCCACTATTTTGAAGGCATGCTTTCCCTGGACACGGACATCTCATCTGATCCCCGGTTTCTGGGTCTGTGGCAGGAACAGGGCACCTCGTTCGTGTTTTTTTCCCAACCCGTGCCGGATCTGGCCGACCGGATAAAGACGGACAATCCCGGTGTCGAGTTTAAAGATGTGTATGAAATGACCTGGGAGCAGTGGCACGGGGATGCGGTTCACCCCTATGATGTGGCTGATTTTTGCATTTTCCCGCCCTGGGAGATCCCTGAACAGATCCATGGAAAACGTCCGGTCATGATGGATCCGGGCGTGGTGTTCGGCACCGGGCGCCACCCCACGACCCATGACTGCCTGGATCTCATCTGCCGGGTGTGTGCTTCCGAACCGGTCCACACGGTCCTGGATATCGGCACCGGTACCGGGCTTCTGGCTTTAGGCGCCGCAGCCATGGGATGTGCCCGGATCCTGGCCTGTGATTTCAATCGTCTGGCCGTGGAAACCACCCGGAAAAACATTGGGCTCAACGGCTGGAACGACCGGATTCTGGCGTTTCAGGCCCGGGGCGAAACCATTGTGGACCTGCCCTGTGATCTGCTGGTGGCCAATATCCATTATGATATCATGC
>CALGAJ010000291.1 GCA_937951975.1 uncultured Desulfotignum sp. | reverse complement strand
TGGCGGTCATCGGGCTGTTCAAGCGGTTTGATGTGCTGGTGTTCACCTGGTGGGACTATGCCCCGGAACTGAAAAAAAATCACGGTGCCACACGGCTGGCCGGCGTGTATGTCAATGCCAATCACATGGCCGGGGTCCTGGAGATGGCGATTCCGATGATGGCGGCCCTGTTCCTGATCCGGTCCCGGCACGTGGAAAAGCGCCTGGGCATGATCGGGCTGGCCCTGTTTCTGGTCATCTGCCAGGTGCTGACCCTTTCCCGGGGCGGATGGGCCGGCACCGCCGCGGCCCTGGCGTTCATGGCCGGGGTGCTGCTGTTCAGGAAAGGATTTGCCCACAAGCGGCTGGTGGGATACCTGGTGGCCGGGACCGTGGTCACGGCTGTGATCGTTCTGGCCAGCACACCGGTGGTGGACCGCATCACCACCCTGACCCAGGCGGATATCGAGGACAGCCTGACCGGCCGGCGCACCTACTGGGCCGGCACCCGGGCCATGATCGCGGACAATCCTGTGACCGGCACCGGACCCGGCACATTCACGGTGGCGTTTCCGCCTTATCAGGTCCCGGGACTGGCGGTGCTGCCCACGTATGCCCACAGCGATTTCCTCCAGTTCACCGCAGAGGCGGGCCTTGCTTTCATTCCCCTGATGCTGTGGCTGCTGTATCTGTTCTTCAAGACCGGATTCGCCAAATTCAAGAGCCGCAGCCGCCAGACCTCGGGCATCGCCCTGGGGTGCATGGCTGCGGTGGTGGCCATCCTGGTGCACAGCGTTTCCGACGGCAACCTGCACATTCCGGCCAATGCCCTGGTTTTCACCGCCGTTTCCGCCCTTGTCCTCAGATAGGCACGGGAATCGGAGCCAAAGGAAAAGTATGAGATACAGGGTGATCCTGGGATTGTATCTGGTGAGTCTGGCGGTGATGGTGGTGGTGCCGCTGGATGGGTTGAATATGTCTTTGGCGGATGTGTTTGTTCTGGAACTGCGGTTGGATTATCTGCTGCACCTGCTGGTGTTCATGCCGCTGGTGGTGTTGTGGCACCTGGGGTTTCCGCGGCATCCGGTGTGGATGGTCCTGGGGGTCGGGCTGGCACTGGCCGTGGGGCTGGAAGGGGTGCAGTATCTGTTGTCCTATCGGTCGTTCAATGTGAATGACGCCCTGGCCAATGCGGCCGGGATCGGGGCCGGAGGGCTGGTCATGGGGGTCAGGCTTTCCTTATTGTAGTTATTGCGCGCAATAACTACAATAAGGAAAGCCTGACCCCCTTTTTTACATGGGGACGGTGAGGCCGCCGTCCATGAGAAACAGGACGGAGGCGGCGGCGCCTTTTTGGGCCAGTGCCCGGTCCAGGGCGGTTTGAAGGTCGGAGACCGGGGTGATGAACAGCGGGGAGATCTGGTCCGGGGGCACATCCGTGACTGCCCACATCTGTGCCCACAGGCCGATTTCCGCCATTTTGGCGGCCTTGTGATATCCTAAGACATAGGTTTTTTCGATTTTTTCCAGGGCCGCTTTCGGTGTGTCGCAGGAGCCCAGAAGATCGGCGAACGCCTTGCCCCCGATGCCGCACCGGCATTTGGCCACCAGGATCAGGATCCCGTCTTTTTTCAGGGCCAGCTTGGCATTGTCAATGCCTTTCTGGGCCTGGTACAGGTCAATGTCCTGGGGAAATTTCACCACAGACACCACAATGTCGGCCTTTTCCCCCATGGGCGCGGCAAACACCTCGTTGGCCCGGTCAATGGCCGCATGAAACGAGTCATGGATATGGCCGGCGCATGCGGCATACACCTGGTGGTTTTTGTCCAGCACCGTCATGATGGAAAAGATGTCCTGTTTCACGGTCTTGATGGCGTCCATCATGTCCTCGTGCACGGGATTGCCGGCCAGGGCCAGGGATCTGGCTTCCGGCACCAGGGCCAGTTTGTGGTTGTGCTCGATGGTCCGGTATCCGGCAATGCCCGGGAGAAACGATTTTCTGCCGCCGGTGTACCCGGCAAAATAATGGGGCTCCACCGATGAGATGATGATGATCTTGTCCGCTTCCACCCCGGCCCTGTTCACATACATGGGCGTGCCGTTGGAGGAATCGCCCAGAAAAACCATGTCTTCGTCTTTTCGGGCATCATGCACAATGATCCGGTCCTTGACTTTTTCGTAATAGTCTCCGAAAATCTGGATGAATTCGTCTTCTGTGGGACCCCGGTGGACCCCGGTGGCAATGATGAAATGATAATCGGTTCGGGACAAAGGTTCAAAGATGGCGTCCAGCACGCTTGCCGTGGGCGTGGGCCTTGTGGCGTCGTTGACGATGACCAGGACCTTGCCCGCGTCCTTGATGAACGCGTCAAACGGGGCGCTGTGAATGGGCCGGGCCACGGCATCGGCAATGACCCGGTCCTGATCGGGCAAAGTGACGTCGTTGGCTTCCAGAAACCGGACCTTGACCGCATCATCCAGCGTTGCCGTCAAGGTGTCCTTCCTGCCGTAGGGTACTGTTATTTTCATGGGGGTCAGGCTTTCCTTATTGTCGTTATTTGATGGGACCCAGGGAGTTGAGTTCGTCGATGAACGTATCGATCTGGGCCTGGAACAGGGTTTTGTCGCCGGCAGGGGTCTGAACGATCTGGAGCCGTTCCGGGTTGATGCCGATCCGTTCCAGGGTGGATCTGAGACTGTCCACCAGTTTTTTCGCCCGGGTGTTGCCGTTCTTGTGCTGGCATTCGTCCTCGGGGCAGCTGGAGATCAGCACACCCCAGGCCTTGTTGAGAAACGGGGACATGAGCAGCTGGGATTCCAGGCGGCCGGCGCACATGTTCACGTAGATTTCATAATCCTTGTCATGGGTTTCCGATTCCGGGAGCCGGGAGGCCTGAAGGTCCGGGAAATAGGACCAGTTGCAGGCAAATACCACGGCCTTGGCCGACGCATGGGTGCCCAGAAATTCCGAAGACGCCTGGATCAGGTCCTGTCTGCCCGTGCCGAAATTGTTTTCAATCCGGGCGGCCCCGGCCGGGCACACTTCCACGCAGATGCCGCAGGCCTGGCATTTCACCGGGTCGGTCTCGATGCCGTTTTCCCCGTGGAACCGTGCCTCGTGGGGGCAGGTCTTCACACACACCAGGCACCGGGCGCAGTTGAGATCGGTCACCGACGTGGTGCCCGGGCCCCGGAGTCCCAGTGCCACCAGATCTTTTCTGGCATCCGTGAACACCTCGGTCAGGGTCACGCCGGAAGAACACGCCGCCTCGCACCGCTTGCAGTAAAAGCAGTTGAAAATTTTGTCCGCCGCCATCTTCGTGGGTTCCAGTTCACCGGTCAGCAGGCCGAAGGCGGTGATGATCTTGGCCCGGGGGGCGTCGGATTCCCATCCGGTCAACTTGTACAGCGGGCAGTGCTCAAAGCAGTAACCGCAGCGGATGCATGCTGACAGGGCGGATTCCCATTTCTGCAGGTGGTTGACCCGGGT
>CALGAJ010000290.1 GCA_937951975.1 uncultured Desulfotignum sp. | reverse complement strand
TTGCCGAGATTCTCTCCCGAAAATATATCAACAAGGGCATCGAATATGAGGATATTTATCAGGTGGCCTCCCTGGGGCTGATCTACGCCATTGAACGGTTTGATGTGGATCGGGGATACGAATTCTCCAGCTTTGCAACCCCCACCATCATCGGTGAAATCAAAAAATATTTCCGGGACAAAGGCTGGTCCATCCGGGTGCCCCGGCGGATTCAGGAACTGTCCAAAAAAATCAATACCACCAAGAGCATCCTGCAGCAGGAACTGCAGCGAACTCCCAGGATCAGCGACATTGCCGAATACCTGAAATGCACGGAAGAAGAGATCATTGAGGCCATGGAGGCAAATCAGGTATACACACCCAAATCCCTTGATCTGACCTATGATAACGAAGGAGAGGATAAAGACATCCAGTTTATGGATCTCATCGGCGAAACAGATAAAATGTTTGATTTTGTCGAAAACAGGGACTTTATCCTTCAGGCAATGGAAAAACTGAATCAGGTGGAACGCAAGGTGTTGAAAGACCGGTTTTTCGAGAACCAGACACAGATGCAGGTGGCCACAACCCTGAATGTGTCTCAAATGACCGTCTCCAGAATGGAGAAGAAGATTATCGAAAAATTCAAGAAAGAATTTCGAAAGACCATGCAGTAAAACGGCACCCGGACATGAACGGTGCCGTTTTTTACTGACAAAGGAGTGAAATAATGAAGAACATCAAGAAACTCCTGGGAATCGGGAGTGCCCTGTTCCTGGGGCTGCTTATCTTTATGAATCAGATCATCCATTTTGTCACAGAATATCAGTGGTTTGCCGATCTGGGCTATACCGGCGTCTTTCTCACCCGCCTGCGCACCCAGCTCAGCCTGGGGATCCCGGTTTTTCTCCTGGCCACCGGGTTTTTTTATCTGTATTTTTGGTTTCTGAAAAAACGGTACACCCGGCAGGCCGGCGCCACCCAGGTGTTGCTGCCAGACAAGCGGTTACATCAGCTGCTGTGGATTCCGGCGGTGCTGCTGGGCTTGTATACATCCATAAGCACGGTGGGACAATTCTGGTTTCAAATTCTTCAATGGTTGAACCAGGTCCCCTTTGGTTTGACAGACCCGGTGTTTCACCGGGATATCTCTTTTTACTTTTTCACCTGGCCCCTGATGATGGAAGGACTGAACACCCTGATTTCCCTGATCATAACGGTGGCGGTGGTGACATTTCTTTTTTATCTCTTCATGCTGCTGGTGCGTCGGCCCACCCTGGTACAGATCAACCCGGAAATGGATTCCCGGAAAGAATTGCTGAAGAAATTTCTTTCGTTTGGAACAGATCACCTGGTGGTACTGGGCGTTCTCTTTTTTCTCCTGCTAACCCTCCGGTATCTTGTAAGTGTGAACGAACTCCTGTATTCGCCTCAGGGAGCGGTGTACGGGGCCGGGTATACGGACATGAACGTGGGTCTTCCCCTCTACCGGATCAAGGCCGGGATTAGTTTTCTGGCCGCAGTGGCCCTGGCGGCAGGGTATCAGCTGAAACGGGTGAAAATCATGGCGGCGGGACCGGTGATTCTGGTGCTGATCACCCTCATCGGCGGCATTGTTGGTGCCGGGGTGGAACGCTTTGTGGTGGAACCCAATGTACTGTCCCGGGAAACGCCCTACATTAGCCGCAACATTGAATACACCCGCATCGCCTACGGGCTGGACAATGTGACAGAAGTGGAATTTCCCTTCGACTATCAGCTGACCCGGGCTGATCTGGAGGCGAACCCTGAAACAGTCAACAATATCCGCATCAACGATTATCGGCCCACGCTCCTCAGCTATAACCAGCTGCAGGCCATCCGCCCCTATTATCAGTTTACGGATGTGGACATCGACCGGTACATCATCGATGGAGAATACCGGCAGGTCTTTCTGGCCGCCAGGGAACTCAACATGGAAAGGATCAGTGAATCAGCGAAAACCTGGCTGAACATGCACCTGAAATATACCCACGGGTATGGGGCGGCCCTGTCGCCGGTGAATGCCATAACCCCCCAGGGACAGCCGGAACTGTTTATCCGCAATATCCCGCCGGTAAGCACCACGGATCTTACCATCACCCGGCCGGAGATCTATTTCGGGGAACTGACCAATCACTACATTGTGGTCAATACCGATGAAATGGAATTTGACTATCCCATGGGGGAAGACAATGCAGAAACCATGTACGAAGGCACTGCCGGCATACGACTGGGCGGCATCAACCGGATCCTGTATGCCCTCAGGGAACGCAGCGCCCGGCTCTTTCTCTCCGGCAGCATTTCCGGAGAAAGCCGCATCATTTTCGACCGAAACATCATGACCCGGGTAGAAAAAATTGCCCCCTTCCTTTTGTACGATGAAGATCCCTATCTGGTCATTCATGAAGGACGGCTCTTTTGGATGTTAGACGCCTTTACCGTGGAACAGAATTTCCCCTATGCCACCCCTTACCTGGACAACAGTTACAATCAGCAGCTGCGGGGCACCTACAATTATATGCGCAACTCAGTGAAGGTGGTGATGGACGCTTACCAGGGAGACGTTCATTTTTACCTGGCAGATGAAGCAGACCCGGTGATCCAAACCTATGCCAACATTTTTCCCGGCCTCTTTCACTCCATGGAATCCATGCCGGAAGGTTTGCGGGGGCATATCCGTTATCCCCAGGAACTCTTTGACCTGCAAACCATTGTGTACGAGCGTTATCACATGTCCAATCCCTCGGTGTTTTATCTGGATGAAGACCTGTGGAACATCGCCCGGGAACGATACGCAGGACAGGCCCAG
>CALGAJ010000289.1 GCA_937951975.1 uncultured Desulfotignum sp. | reverse complement strand
TGAGCAAAGGCCATATCTATTTTCAGGGCAAAGAGATCACCCATGCCGGGAAAAACCAGGTGCGGGAATTGAGCCGGGACATGCAGCTGGTGTTTCAGGACCCCTACGCCAGCTTGAATCCCCGTATGAAAATCATCGATATCGTGGCGGAACCCCTGGTGGTGCATGGGGTGGTGAAAAATACAAAGGCGGCCGCCAAAGAAGTGGCCCGGCTTTTGGAGCTGGTGGGCCTGCCTCCGGATGCCGGGGCCCGGTATCCCCACGCCTTCAGCGGCGGCCAGCGCCAGCGGGTGGGCATTGCCAGAGCCCTGGCTTTGAAACCCCGGTTCATCGTGGCGGATGAGCCGGTGAGCGCCCTGGATGTATCCATCCGGGCCCAGGTGGTGAACCTGATGCAGGATCTCCAGACCCGGTTTGGCCTGTCCTATTTGTTTATCGCCCATGATCTGGCTGTGGTGAGACATATTTCCCATCGCATCGCCATCATGTATGCCGGCAATATCGTGGAACTGGCGGAACGCCACCTGATTTATGATTCGCCGGTTCACCCCTATACCCGGGCGCTGCTGTCCGCCGTGCCGGTACCGGATCCGCCGGTGCAGCGGGCCCGTCAACGCATCACCTGCCCGGGAGAACCGCCCAATCCCCTGAATCCCCCGACCGGGTGCCGGTTTCAATCCCGATGTCCATATGTGTCCGGGACCTGCCGGGAAAAAGCCCCGAAATTAACCCAGCGCAACCCGGGCCAGATGGCGGCCTGCTGGAATTGTTGACGAATTGAAATTGTCTGGTGATAACGGATCTGTTGTTCAGACGAATACAGTCATGTTGTTATCTGAGCATGGCCTCTTTCAGGCGGAAGAAACCGGTCATGTGTTTGAGCCAGAAGGCATCGAACACCAGGTTGTCGCTGTTAAATGAGATCGCCTGACGGCGTTTTTCAGAAACATAGATCAGATGCATCCGGCCGTTGTCTTCAACATCAAACACCATGGCTGCCAGCTGATTGTCCAGCACCATGAGGTCCCCGGCTTGAACCTGGCTTTCATCGATGGGTCTGACGTTCTGCAACAGGTTTGCCATGGGCAGATATCCGTGATAGGTCAGCCCGGAGAGCTGGGCTGCGGTGGTGTAGATGGCGAAAAACAGATAGGAATTGTCGGACGTGCCGGAAGTCAGGGGATTGCCGCCATATTCGTACGGCGTGCCAATGAATTGACGGGCCGTTTCAGGAATATTCTGTCGAAACACTTCCCGGGCCGTGGTCATGGATGAGCGCACATCCGGTTTGTCTGTAGAAGGGTGTTTATCAAACTGGACGCCCCATGCACAGACGGTATTCATAAATACCCATATGGTGACGAAGATATATTTTTTCATGATTTTTCCTTGTATTCATGACCCTTTATTCGTATAAAGATAAGATATTGTAATAAAAAAAACAAGCTGTATTCTGAATGATTTCAATATACAGTCCGGTTATTACGGCATCAACTAATAAAGAAAAAGCAATATATCATGAAGATCGTGACCACTCACAAAGGAACTGATTTCGATGCTCTGGCCAGTCTGGTGGCGGCAACACTCATATATCCGGATGCCCGCCCGGTGATTCCCGGTGAAGTGAATGAAAATCTGAAACCGTTTCTGGCCATTCACAAAGATGTGTTCGGATTATTACCTCCCAATGATGTCAACCTGGATCAGGTGGAGACCCTGATTGTCGTGGACACCCATTCCTGGGGGCGGCTGGATCCCCGACTGGCGATTCTCAAAGATAAGCCCAACCTTGAGGTGATTGTCTGGGATCATCATTTGCACGGGGATATCCAGGTGACACAGCCGCATATCAAAGAAACCGGTGCCTGCATCACCCTGATTCTCAATGAGATTCAGAGAAAAAGAATATTAATCACCCCCATACAGGCCACCTTGTTTCTCATCGGTCTGTATGAAGATACCGGGAACCTGACATTTCCTTCCACTTTGGGAGAAGATGCCCATGCCGCGGGGTTTCTTCTGGACCGGAAAGCGGATCTGGTGATTCTATCCTCGTTTCTGAAGCAGGCTTATGCCCGGCAGCACAGGGATATCCTTTACGAGATGATCCGAAAAAGCGAGACCATCAAGCAGTCCGGTTTTATGGTGGGGTTCTCAAAACTGGATATTGAGGGACGGATTCAGAACCTGGCCATGGTGGTGCAGATGTATAAAGAAATTATCAATGCAGATGCAGCTTTCTGTATTTTTAGGGATCTGGCCCAGGATAAATGCATGGTGATCGGTCGAAGTGGTGTGGATGAAATCGATATCAGCCTGATTATGCGCAGTCTGGGCGGCGGGGGCCACCCCGGTGCCGGATCCGCTTTGATCAAGGCGGCCAATCCCGAGGTGATCCAGGAAATGATCGTGGAGTTGATCAGCGGCAATCAGCAGACATCAGTGATGCTTTCGGATATCATGTCCTATCCCGTGGCCAAGGTACACGAGGATACCACCGTGCAAGAAGTGATCATGATCATTCGGGAACTGGGATGTACCGGCATGCCCGTGGTGGATGACCAGGACGATCTGGTGGGTATCGTATCCCGGCGGGATTTGAAAAAGGTCCGTCAATCCAAACAGAAGTCTGCGCCCATCAAAGCGTTCATGACCCGGAACGTGGTCACCATTTCCCATGACCGAAGTGCCGTGGAAGTGGCCCGGCTCATGATCAAGCATGACATCGGCCGAGTCCCGGTGGTCAAAGAGGGTAAAATGATCGGTATTGTCACCCGGTCCGATGTGATGATGTATTTTTATGACATGCTGCCGGATTGAGGCTCATTTTTTGAGTCTGGCAGCCGCCTTGACTGCCAGTTTTTCCCGGAATATTTTGGCATTGTGCCGGATATCCACGGGAAAGTTTTTCTCAATGAAAATATGGTGGATGTCTTCGGTCAAAGGATTGGATTGCGCCAGGGTTATCAATTCGGCAATCAGGTCTTTTTGATTGTCAAGCGATTCATAAGGCTCCACAAATATCACCGGCGTTTGACTGTTCGTGGGCCCCACCCCGGTCAATGCACTGCGGTAAACCGCTGGATGATTGTTGAAAACAGATTCCACCGGAATGGTGAACAATGTGCCTTTTTCCGTGATGATCCGGTGACTTTTTCTCCCACAGAACCAGATTCGTCCTTTTGAATCCATCCATCCCAGGTCCCCCATGCGATGCCAGATCCGGCCGTCGGAGTCGGGAATTTTGGCTGTCAGGTCGGCTTCCCGGTTGTTGAAATAATGTTCTGTGACCAGATCCGCCTTGACAATGATTTCACCGACCTGTTTTTCCGGGACCAGCAGGGAATCCCGGATTTGTGTGATAGGTGTATCCGTTATTTTGATCAAACGGACCTGGGTATTTTCAATGGGCCGCCCAATGCACAGCCCAAACCCTTTTTCAGTCAGATGCCTTGTTTCAGACAGAATTTCATCTGAGGAAATGGAGATGACCGGTACAGCTTCCGTAGCCCCGTAGGGGGTGTGGATCTGCGCGTCACCAGACAGCAGGCCGGCAAATTGTTCAATATTTTCCGGTGACACCGGAGCCCCGGCAGACACCACCCGGCGCAGGGACGGCAGGGT
>CALGAJ010000288.1 GCA_937951975.1 uncultured Desulfotignum sp. | reverse complement strand
CACCTGCCGGGCCCAGTGCCATTGTCAAATCCATCGATACCGATTATACTACCGTCATGATTTTTGAAACACCTGATACCCATCATACCATTATCTGGTATTCGGAAACCTGACCATGAAAACAAAAGATTTGATCCGATTCTTCAGGGTGATCCGATTGACGGCCGTTGCGGCCGGAGTGATCTGGTGCTGCAGCCCGGCCGCAACGGCTGCGGCACAAAATCAAGTCACAACCCATGTCAAGGTGATCCAGGCATCCACCCAGTCCCGATCCGTTGATCCGGCATTGCGCCGAATCGTTCCTGAACTGGAATCGGTATTCAAATATACCGGGTACACATTGCTGCAGGATCAGACCCTGTCTCTGGCATTTCAGCAACCCGGCCGCATCCGCCTGCCGGACCGGCGGACCCTGCAATTGACTCCCACCGGAAACCAGGGCGGCAGAATCCAGTATGATATCCGGATCCTGAAAAAAGGCGCGTCTGTATTTCAAACCCGGATTCTTCTCAAAAACAACCACAGCATGACCATCGGCGGCCCCCGGTCCGATCATGGGGTCCTGCTGTTCCACATTACCGGCTCCATGCCATAACCTGTACCTAATAAAAAAAACTTGACGTAGAACAGGAGTTGTCATATTATGAATGAATGTTCATTCCTAATACAAGGAGACGCCGGTAATGACAAAACAGGTAAAAAGAGAGGACATTATCCGGGCCGCCATGGACCTGATCGCGGCCCAGGGATTTCACGGGGCCCCCATGTCCATGATTGCTGAAAAAGCCGGCGTCGGGGTGGGGACCATATACCGCTATTTTGAGAACCGGGACATCCTGATCAAGGCGGTCTATCAGGAAATCGAAGAACGGCTGGTGACATTTTTATCCCGGGATTACCCGTATGATCAGCCGGTCCGGAACTGTTTTTTCCATGTCGCCAAAGGCCTGGTCACTTATTTTGTCCAGAATCCCATGGAGTTCAAGTACTCTGAACAGTTTCACTACTCCCCTTTTGGTGAAGCCCATCGCCGGAACCGGATTTTCAAAACCGCCGGGCAGCCGGATATTTTCCTGGAACTGTATGAAAGAGGCCTGGCACAGCAGGTGATCAAAACGCTGCCCCCGACCGTTTTCTTCAACCTGGCGTTCGCGCCCATTGCCTGGTCCCTGCGGGACCATATTCTGGAAATGATCCGCATGGATGATGCCCTTGCCCAGGTGCTTGCCGCATCATGCTGGGACAGCGTAAAAAAATAATCCTCTTGTAAACATATACCATTATCATTTGAATCGTTATTTATTGAAATGACGGTTTTGACAATTTGACTGAAAGGCGTTGCTGCATGCAAAACTGTTCAAAAATTCAGACACTGTTTTTGATTCTGCTCCTCGGCGCAGGACTGGCATTCACAGGATGTGACAAAATCACCAGCCGGCTCGATCCGGAAGAGGAACCCCAGCCGCAATCCGAAGAAGTCCGGGCCGTTTCCGTGGTACCGGTGGGCACCCAAAAAGTGACCCTGACCACGGAACTGCCGGGCCGGACCTCCCCGTTCCGCATGGCGGAAATCCGGCCCCAGGTCAACGGCCTGATTTTAAAACGGCTGTTCACTGAAGGGGCCAATGTCTCGGCCGGCCAGGTATTGTACCAGATCGATCCGGCCCCGTTTCAGGCGGCCCTGGACAATGCCGAAGCCGCCCTTGCCCGGGCTGAAGCCAATCTGACGGCCACCCGGCTGCGGGCCCAGCGGTATGAGGCACTTCTGGCCGACAATGCCGTGAGCCGTCAGAATTATGATGATGCCGCCGCCGCACTCACCCAGGTGGAAGCGGACATTGCCGCCTGGAAAGCATCCGTGAAATCCGCCCGCATCAATCTGGCATACACCCGCATCACCGCGCCCATTTCCGGTCGCATCGGCCGGTCCAATGTCACGGAAGGCGCCATTGTCACGGCGTACCAGCCCATGGCGCTTGCCACCATTCAGCAATTGGACCCCATTTTCGTGGATGTGCCCCAGTCCACCATTGAACTGTTGGGGATGAAGGAGCGCCGTGACTCTGCGGCAAAAGAAACCCGGGACAAGGTAAAAATCATGCTGGAAGACGGCACGGTCTATCCCCACGACGGGACCCTGCAGTTTTCAGATGTGACCGTGGACCCCACCACGGGATCCGTCATTATCCGGGCCGTGGTACCCAATCCGGAAAACAGGCTGCTGCCGGGCATGTTTGTCCGGGCAAGGATCACCGAAGGCGTGGACGAACACGCCGTTCTGATCCCCCAGCAGGGGGTTTCCCGGGATGCCAAGGGCAATCCCTTTGCCCTGGTGGTGGATGAAAACAGCCGGGCCGCGTTTCGCGGTCTGGTCCTTGACCGGGCCATCGGGGACCAGTGGCTGGTAACATCGGGCATCACGCCCGGTGAAAAACTGATTGTCGAAGGCCTGCTCATGCTGCAGCCGGGCATGGCCGTGACCGCCACTTTGTTTGAACCGCCAGGCCCCGGGGATGGGCCAGATACATTGTCCCCCGAAGAAGAGGACGGAGGGGCACTGTAATGTTATCCAGATTCTTTCTCGACCGCCCGGTGTTTGCCTGGGTGATCGCCATTGTCATGATGACCGCAGGGGTTCTGGCCATCTACAACCTTCCCGTGTCCCAGTATCCCCAGATCGCCCCGCCGGCCATTGCCATAGACGCCTTTTTTCCCGGGGCTTCGGCCGAGACCGTGGAAAACACCGTGACCCAGGTGATCGAACAGAAAATGACCGGGCTCGATAACATGCTGTACCTGTCCGGTACCAGTTCATCCTCCGGCACTTCCCGGGTGGAGCTGACCTTTGCCCCGGGAACGGACCCGGATGTGGCCTGGTCCAAGGTGCAGAACAAACTGCAGCTGGCCCTGGCCAGTCTGCCGGATGTGGTGCAGCGCTCCGGGGTCAAGGTCAGCAAGTCCACCGCAAACTGGCTGATCATCGTGGGCCTGATATCCGAAGACGGCAGCATGAGCGGCACGGATTTGAGAGACTATGCCCAGTCCAACCTGGAAAAGATCCTGTCCCGGGTCCCGGGGGTGGGGGAAGTGGAAAATTTCGGGTCCCAGTATGCCATGCGGGTCTGGGTCAATCCGGACCAGCTGACCAATTACAACCTGACCATGGAAGATGTCATTGCCGCGTTGAGATCATACAATGTCGAGGTGTCCGCCGGCCAGCTGGGCGGGGCGCCTGCCGTGGAGGGCCAGCGCATGAACGCGGCCATTGTGGTTCAGCACCTGCTCCAGACCCCGGAAGAGTTTGCCGCCATTCCCGTCCGCACCAATCCGGACGGTTCCGTGATCCGGATCAAAGACATCGCCCGCACGGAACTGGGAACGGAACGGGAAGACGTGGTGGCGGAATACAACGGCAAACCCTCCGCCGCCATGGCCATCCGCCAGGCGGCCGGGGCCAATTCCCTGGCAACCGCCAAAGCCGTCAAGGCCAAACTCGAAGAGATGAGTCAGTATTTCCCTCCGGGCATGAAGGTGGTTTACCCCTATGACACCACCCCGTTTACCGAGGTGTCCATCAAAGGAGTGGCCAAAACCCTGTTTGAAGCGATTCTGCTGGTGGTGCTGGTCATGTACCTGTTCATGGGAACCTTCCGGGCCACGTTGATCCCCACGGTGGCCGTGCCCGTGGTGCTTTTGGGCACCTTCGGCATCCTGGGGGCGTTCGGGTTTTCCATCAACATGCTGACCATGTTCGGCATGGTGCTGGCCATCGGTCTTCTGGTGGATGACGCCATTGTGGTCGTAGAAAATGTCGAACGGATCATGACCGAGGAAGGCCTGTCCCCCAGGGAAGCCACGGCCAAATCCATGGATCAGATCACCAGTGCGGTCATCGGCATCGGCCTGGTATTGTCCGCCGTGTTCGGTCCCATGATCTTTTTTCCCGGTTCCACGGGTGTGATCTACCGCCAGTTTTCCGTGACCGTGATCTCCTCCATGCTGCTTTCCGTGGTGGTGGCATTGATTCTGACACCGGTGTTGTGTGCCACGTTTTTAAAACCCATCCCCAAAGGACATGAACCCGCGGACGGGGCGGTCCGGGTTCTGCGCCCGTTTTTCCGCTGGTTTGACCGGACATTTTTCCGGCTCCGGGATCTGTATGTCCGGCTGGTGGGCCGGGTTCTGGCAAAAAGACTGCGCTATCTGCTGGCATTTGTGCTGATTGCCGCGGCCATGGGATATCTGTTCCAGCGTATGCCCACGGCCTACCTGCCGGATGAGGACCAGGGCATCCTGCTGGTGCAGGCCATGCTGCCGTCCGGCTCCACCCTGGAACAGACCGAAGCGGTCATGGACAAGGTCAGGGATCATTTTCTGGAAACCGAAACAGAGGCCGTGGAATCGATCATGGTGGTGGCGGGGGTGAGTTTCGGGGGAGACGGCCAGAACATGGCCCTTGCCTTTGTCCAGCTCAAAGACTGGGCCTTGCGAGAACGGCCCGACCTCAAGGTCGATGCCGTGGCCGGCCGTGCCATGGGCGCTTTTTCCCGGTACAAAGAAGCCATGGTGTTTGCCTTTGCACCACCGCCGGTCATCGAACTGGGCGTGGCCACCGGGTTTGACCTTCAACTGCAGGACCGGAGCGGGCTGGGCCATGACAAACTCATGGCGGCCCGGAACCAGCTGCTGGGCATGGCGGCCCGGGACCCGCGCCTGACCAATGTCCGGCCCAACGGCATGGAAAATGTCCCGGAATATTACGTGGATGTGGACTGGGACCGGGCCGGGGCGCTGGGGGTTCCCGTCACCGCCATTCACAGCACCCTGTCCGCGGCGTTCGGCAGTGCCTATGTCAATGATTTCATCCAGGCCGGCCGGATCAAAAAGGTCTTTGTCCAGGCGGATGCCCCCTACCGCATGCTGCCGGAAGATCTGGAAAAACTGTATGTCCGCAACATGCAGGGAAAGATGGTGCCGTTTTCCGCTTTTGCCTCGGGCCGCTGGGCCATGGGGTCTCCCAAACTGGAACGGTACAATGCGTTTCCATCCATCAATATCTGGGGAGAACCGGCCCCGGGCAGCAGTTCGGGCGAGGCCATGGCGGCCATGGAAGAGATCATCGCCCAGCTGCCGGACGGCATCGGGTATGACTGGACCGCTCTGTCCTATCAGGAACGGATGGCAGGCTCCCAGGCCCCTATTCTTTATGCATTCTCCATTTTTGTGATCTTTTTGTGCCTGGCAGCCCTGTACGAAAGCTGGCCCATTCCCATCGCCATTCTGATGACCCTGCCTTTAGGGGCCATCGGCGGGGTGATCGCTTCGAGCATGCGGGGAATGACCAATGACGTGTATTTTCAGATCGGCCTGTTGATCACCCTGGGGCTGACCACCAAGAACGCGATTCTGATCGTTCAGTTTGCCCGGGTCCGCATCGATGAAGGCGCGGATTTGATCGCCGCCACCCTGGAGGCGGCCAGACTCCGGCTGCGGCCCATCATCATGACGTCTCTGGCATTCGGCTTCGGGGTGGTGCCCCTGGCCATTGCCACAGGGGCGGGTTCCGGGGCCCAGCGGGCCATCGGCACGGGGGTTCTGGGCGGGGTGGTGACCTCCACCCTGCTGGTCACGATCTTTGCGCCGCTGTTTTATGTATTGATCTACAAGGCGCTGGGCAAACATCGAAAACGGTCACACACGGCCCCTGCCGCAGCACAGATATCCGGAGGAACATCCCATGAATAAACGCGTACTGGTTTTGATTGCCGCAGTCACCTGCCTGGCCGGCGGGTGCACCCTGGCGCCTGAATATACCCGGCCCGTTGCGCCGATCCCTGAACAATGGCCCCGGGGAGAGTCATATGAGGATATGGCGGAACAAGAAGGATTACCGGTTCAGGCGCTCTCCCGGCAGGCATTTTTCGGAAACGAACCGCTTTTGAAAATCATTGACCTGGCCCTGGAAAACAACCGTGACCTGCGTCTGGCCGCGTTAAATGTGGAAAAAGCCCGGGCCCTTTACGGGATTCAAAGAGCGGCGCTTTTTCCGGCACTCCAGGCCACGGGCGCCGGTGCCAAAGAACAACGGTCCCGGGATCTGATCGGTCCCGGTGAGCCAAGAACCGTGGAACAATACAGCGCGGGACTGGGCGTTGCCGCGTGGGAGATCGATTTCTTCGGCCGGATCCGCAGTCTGGAAGACCAGGCCCTGGAAGAATATCTGGCCACGGATGCGGCCCGCCAAAGTATCAGGATTGCGCTGGTGTCCCAGGTGGCAACCGCGTACCTGACCCTTGCCGCAGACCGGGAAAATCTCAACCTGGCCCGATCCACACTGGATTCCCAGCAAAAGGCCCGGGATCTGATCCAGCGGCAGTATGAGGTGGGCATCGCTACGGAACTGGACCTGGGCCGGGCTGAAATTCCCGTTGAAACCGCCAGAAGAGACGTGGCCCGGTTCACCCAGTCCGTGGCGCTGACCCGAAACGCACTCGATCTTCTGGCCGGGGTTACCGTGCCGGACGATCTTCTGCCCAAAGACCTGAAAACCGTTCAGGAAACCGGAGCCGTTCTTCCAGGCCTTTCTTCAGAGGCACTGTTGTTCCGGCCGGATATCATGGCCGCCGAACACCGGTTAAAAAGTGCGTATGCGTTTATCGGCGCGGCCCGGGCCGCATTTTTTCCGCGCATCTCTCTGACCACCGGCATCGGCACGGCCAGTGATGCCCTGTCCGGGCTTTTCAGTTCCGGCACCGGCACATGGAATTTTGTGCCCCAGGCGGCTTTGCCGATTTTTGATGCCCGGGTCCGGGCCGCCTACCGGGTCAGCAAAGCCCAGCGGGACATTGCCGTCACCCAGTATGAAAAAACCATCCAGACCGCGTTCAGGGAAGTGGCGGATGCCCTGGCGGTTCAGAGCATGATCGACCGGCAGATCGCCGCCCAGAAAACACTGACCCAGGCGGTGGAAAAAACCTGGTTTCTGGCAAAAAAACGCTATGAAGCAGGCATCGACAGCTACCTGAGTGTTCTGGATGCTCAGCGGTCACTTTATACGCAGCAGCAGGTGCTCAACACCCTTTTGCTGCAGAAACGCGCCAACCAGGTGCAGCTGTATGCGGTTCTGGGCGGCGGAAGCGAATAGAGGGCGTCATCCGGTTTTGATGAACCCGCCTTCCCGGTATTCCCGGAAAGCGGTTTCCAGCTCCTCTTTTGTATTCATGACAACCGGCCCTCGCCACGCCACCGGTTCGCTCAGGGGCCGGCCGGACAGCAGTAGGAACCGGACCGGCTTTTCAGTTGCTGACACGGTGACGTGCGTGCCTTTGCCGAACAGCACCAGGTCCCCGTTTTCAAGTGTCGTGCCGCCGGTGCTGCCGCTGCCGCCGATCACATAGATGAATACCGTGTGGGCCGGGTCCACATCATGGGTAAAGACCGCCCGGGCCGGCACATCACAGTCCATAAATACCGGCTCGATCACAATGTCATCCACCGGGCCGTTCACGCCATGGATACTGCCGGCAATGAGTTTTACCCGGATCTTTCCATCCAGGATGACCTCGGGTACCTGGTCCGCCGTGATATCCCGGTATTTGGGAGCGATCATCTTCTGAGCCGCCGGCAGATTGGCCCACAGCTGGAACCCGTGCATGGACCCGTTACCATCCCCTTTGGGCATCTCCTGGTGGATGATGCCGCTGCCGGCGGTCATCCACTGAATGTCCCCGGATGAGATGGTGCCCTGGTTGCCCAGGCTGTCCCCATGGGCCACATCCCCTTTCAGCACATAGGTGATGGTTTCGATGCCCCGGTGGGGGTGCCAGGGAAACCCTTTCAGATAATCCGCCGGTGTGTCGGACCGGAAATCATCCAGCAGCAGAAACGGGTCCAGGGCCGGGGCTTCGGCATGACCGAACAGCCGGTTCAGCCGGACCCCGGCACCTTCGGTGACCGGCTGGCGCTGCAGTTTGAGTTTGACGGGTCTGTTTTTCGACATGTCTACCTCCCATGGTTTTCATTGCCTTTTGCATTTCTGTCTACTATAACCATTCCTGTTGATTGTAACACATATTGAATGCTTATGTATCTGGCAAAAACAGGAAAATACCGGCAGACCACCTACCTTCTCAGGGAGTCCATCATAACTGAAGATGGGCCCCGATTTCAGGAGATCTGTTCTTTGGGACCCCGACCCGGGGCCTGGATCGACTATCCCGGGGGCAATGCCTGGCATGTGTGCCACGAACTGGTCGGCCGGATTTCAGAAAAAGCCCGGCAGTTCGATATGGAGGTGCTGGAAGATCTGTTCTGGCCGTTTGTCCGGCCCGACATCCGCCAGGCCACGGCCCATTTCAGGGAACGGGGCAAGACCTCCGCCTACCGACGCATGACAAGGGAAGAAAAAGAATCCGTGGCCCGGTCCACCCATGCCTTTGACAAGCGGAGGGCCCATTTTCTCAAATTCGGCAACATGGACCAGGGACCTTTGGTGAACATGCCTCCGGCCCTGTTCCGGAAACTGACGGGAAAATGCCGGGATGAGATCGAACAGGGATTCATGCAGCAGGAAAGTCGCCTCAGCCAACGGGAACTTAAATCCTATGTCTACACCATCTTTGACCTGCAGCGGTTTTTCAAGGGGTTTCTGGCAAAAAAAATGCCCCATGCCCTGGATCAGAACAAAGTGGACGCTTTTTTTATCCAGGAACTGTGCCGTCTGAACAAGCACCTTTTCAAGCAGTCCGGCTATCTGCACGACTACCTGATCCGGTATGTGATCATGTTTTTTGATCATCCCTACGGGGATTCGGTTCTGCTGGAAGAGATGGAAAAAGATTTCCGGTTCCGGAGCCGGTTTTTTCACCAGCCGCCCAAACCCGGCGTATCCCGGTCCAGGGCCAGGGAAATTTTCAACCTCACGGCGGCTGAACTCAAGGCCATGGACAAACGGTCATTGACCCGGCGGTTCCGGAAACTGGCCCGGAAACACCATCCGGACAAAGGCGGCAGCCATGACCGATTCGTCGAACTCAGCGAAGCCTACCAGGCCCTGCTGGAAAAAATCACCCGGCCGGTCTGACACCGGCCGTCAACCCATTTAAAATACAAAAAGGAATGAAGCCATGTTTTGCAAGGCTCAGGATACCGGATTCAGACAGGCCATGCCCGGAATACAGATCAAGACCCTGGTATACGGGGACGCCACTTTGTTATCCCAGTTCAGACTGGCGGTCGGCCACACCCTGCCCGTCCACACCCATCCCCATGAGCAGACCGGATACCTGGTGAGCGGCCGGCTGAAAATGAGCATTGGAGACGACACCTTTGATGTATCTCCCGGCGACACCTGGTGTGTGCCCGGCAACATCCCCCACGGTGCCGAAGTGCTGGAGGATGCCATAGCCATTGAGGTGTTCTCGCCGGTCAGAGAGGACTACCTGCCGGCCAGTGTCTGATCCAGGTAATTCAGAAATCGCTGCCAGGATTTCTGGTCCGCATCCTCCCGGTACCGGTCCGTTCCGAACACACTGAACGCATGGGGGGCGCCTCCATAGGTGATCATTTCATGGGCCACCCCGTGCTGCTCCAGGGCCACGGCATTTTTCAGGTCACCCCCCTGGGTCTCAGCCGCATCAAGCGCCCCCTGCAAGAGACGGCGCATCCGATCCCGGTCCTGATAGAGTTCTCCGGTCAGGCGCCGGCGTTCGGCAATCTGTTCCGGCCGGATGCCTTTACCGAACATGTCTGCGGCAAACACGGCATATCCCTGATCCGCCAGCATGTGAGCCCGGCGGATCTCATACGCCCCCAGACCGTCCCAGTCATGAATCAGGATCACCAGGGGTGCGCCGGGTGCCGGACGGATGAAAAAACCCTCGTACAAGGCATTGTCAACTTTGTATGTTACCTGGTTTTCGGCTGCCTGGACCGGCAATCCCAGACATAGGATGACAAACAGCAAACAGATTTTTTTCATGGCAGGTCTCCTTGACTAAATATTTGACACCATAGCCATACATTAGGATGTTTCCGGATAAAGTCAAATCCCGGGAAAGCATATCCAAGAATTCCGGGGCTCAGACCGCTTTCAGGCCACGTGCCTGTTGACCTTTTTCAGGACGGGTGGTAAAACCGGGCGGACATCTGAAAAGGAACTTATGATATGAATTTTGACCAGCGTGTATCCTGCGGCAGCCTGAATACTGATCACATCGGCCGGCATGTCCTGCTGGCCGGGTGGGTGGATGCCCTGCGGGACCATGGAGATATCCTGTTCATCCACTTAAGGGACCGGACCGGTATTGTTCAGGTGGTGTTTGCCCCGGGCAACGCCCCGTCACAGGTCTATGAAACCGCCGCCGCCCTGCGAAACGAACACTGCATCCGGGTCACCGGCACGGTGATCCAACGGGAACCGGGCACGGAAAATCCGCATCTGGATACCGGAAAAATTGAGGTGGCTGCCGATGGCCTGGATATTTTAAGCAGCGCAGATCCGTTGCCGTTTCCCATCAGTGAAAAATCCATGCTGGCCGGTACCGGCGAGGCCGGGGCCGCAGACGGCGTCAATGAAGAGCTGCGGCTCCAGTACCGGTTTCTGGATCTCAGACGGCCTTCCATGCAGGAAAAGCTGTTCAAGCGCCACCGGATCATGACCTGCATCCGGCACTTTCTGGAGGACCACGGGTTTTATGAGGTGGAAACCCCCATGCTGACCCGGAGCACGCCGGAAGGGGCCAGGGATTACCTGGTGCCCAGCCGCCATTATCCAGGCGATTTTTACGCCCTGCCCCAGTCCCCCCAGCTGTTCAAGCAGCTGCTCATGGTGGCCGGATTCGAGCGCTATTACCAGATCGTGCGCTGCTTCCGGGACGAGGACCTTCGGCCCAACCGCCAGCCCGAGTTCACCCAGCTGGACCTGGAAGCCGCGTTCATTGACGAGGAGTTTATTTACGCCCTGTTTGAGGAACTGGTGCCGGAAATGTTTGCCGTGGGCGGCATCTCAGTTTCCACCCCGTTTCCCCGCATGACCTGGCACCAGGCCATGGAAACCACGGGCACGGATCGGCCCGACCTGCGGTTCGGCATGACCTTTGTGGATGCCACGGATCTTTTCACCAACACGGGATATGCCATTTTTAAACAGATCGTGGACCGGGGCGGTTGCATCAAAGGCATCAATGTCAAGGGCCAGTCAGACCAGCTGAGCAAAAACGTGCTCCAGAACGAATACGCCAAACAGATCGTACCGGAATTCGGTGCCAGGGGCATGACCTGGATGCGGGTCACCGGCGCAAAACTGGATTCCAACATCGTCCAGTTCTTCAGTGGCCACGAACAGCAGCAGCTCATGGAACGGTTCAACGCCGAAGACGGGGATGTGCTGATGATCATTGCCGACACCTCCTGGCACACGGTGTGTTCGGCCCTGGGCCAGCTGCGCCTGCATGTGGCCGGCCGATTGAACCTGATCCCTGAACATGTGTACAAACCGGTGTGGGTCACGGATTTTCCTTTGTTTGAAACCGGTGCCGACGGCCTGACCTCCTGCCACCATCCATTCACCATGCCCTCTGCCACGGAGTTTGACCCGGAAAAAGAGGAAGAGTGTCTGGCGTTGACCTCCCGGTCCTATGACCTGGTCATGAACGGCGAGGAACTGGGGGGCGGCAGCATCCGCATCAACGACCGGACGCTGCAGGACAAAATTTTCAAGGCCCTGGGACTGTCCGGCAAAGAGATCGAAGACAAGTTCGGATTCTTCCTCAAGGGCCTGTCTTTCGGGACCCCGCCCCACGGCGGGATCGCTCTGGGCATGGACCGGGTGATCTCCATGATCCTGGGCACCGCCTCCATTAGGGAGGTGATCGCGTTTCCCAAAAACCGGCGGGCGTTCTGTCCTTTGACCGGTGCGCCGGCCGGTGTGGCCGACACCCAGCTGGCGGAACTGGGGCTGGGTACCGGCGGTCCGGATCAATCCCTGCCCGGCGCTGCGCCTGAAGCTGACCTGATGGAAACCCTGTCCTGGGTCTCCCGGATCCAGGTATCAGAGAACGAGCAGGCTGAGGTCCGCCAGGCTTTGAACCAGGCCCAGGCCATGGCCCGGGACATCAATACCCATGCCCGGGATCTGGACGGCCGGGACCCTGTGTATACCGTGTTTCCCGCAACCAACCAAACCCGGGAGGGCACCCGGGCCCGCAGGCATATCCTGGCGGAAAACAGGGACCTGTTTAAAAACGCACCGGCGGTCACTGGAGATTTTTTCAAAGTGGCCGGGATTCTGGAATAAAAAAAGGATTCTTGTATGGAGTCATCTGTTTTTTCATTCACACCTTCCCCGTCGGATCATCCTGTGGAGAACGCCCTGCGGGTGGCAGTGCAGCCCAATATGTCATGCCGGGGGTGGCCGGCAGATGCCGGGTCTAAAGCCCTGGAAAACTATACGGCCCTGGAAGATGCCTTTGTCATTGCACAGCTCAAACAGGCAAATGCGGTGATTGCCGGCACCACCTGCATGAGTGAACTGGGATTCGGGCTTGTCAATGACACCGGCGCCCGGGCCGTGACAGAAGATCTGGCCGATGCGGCCCTGATCACCGATTATATCGGGGAATCCCGGGCTGCCGCCGCAAAGGCCGGGATTTTCGGTTTCAAACCCTCCTGGGGCCGTATGTCCCGCAGAGGGCTTGCCGGACTGGTGCCTTCCATGGAAACCTGGGGCATCACGGCCCGGCGTGTATCGGAAATCCGGCAGATAATGCAAATGGTCTGCGTTTTCGATGACCAGGATTTTTCCATGCGCCCGGAACCGCTCCCGGATTTTGACCTTTCCCGGTCTTTTCAGAACCAGGCCCCGGTCATCGGTGTGGCACAGGGGTATGAACAGCGGCTGAACCCGAATGAGGCCCGGGCCTGGAATACGGCGTTGTCTGCCTTGAAAACCGCGGGCTGTGAAATCAGGCCGGTGCATCTGCCGGATCCCGGGCTGTTTTCCCTGGCCCACCATATCATTGCCGCAGTGGAAGCCTCTTCCAGCGCCGGTAAATATGACGGGGTGCGCTACGGCCACCGCACCGACGCCTGTGCCGACTGGAACCAGATGTATCTGAAAACCCGGGGAGAGTCCTTCGGTACCTTGATCAAGACCTTTTTGTTCCAGGGCGCTTATTTTCAGTTTCAGCAGTATGAGGCATTTGAACAGGCCTGCCGGGCCAGGGGGAAGTTGATGGACCAGACCCTGACCGCCCTGGCGGATCTGGACGGCATCGCCGGGCTGACCCTTGGGGAACATTCAGACCCCCCGGCTGCCCAGACCATTGAAGATATCTATGAGGGCTTTGGTTTCACTTTGCCGGCAAACCTCACCGGCCTGCCGGCCGTGCACATACCCGGCCTGGCCCGGCACGGCCGCAAAGATTTCGGGGTGCATATCATGGGAAAATTGTTCAAAGATCCGGACCTGCTGGCTCTGGCCCGGTTTCTGGAAACGGTGACAAGCAAAGCGGGGGCAGCATGACATACGACGCCGTCATCGGCCTGGAAATTCATGTGGAGCTCAATACGCCCACCAAATTGTTCTGTGACTGCCCCAACCGTCCCGGGGACCCGCCCAACACCCATATCTGTCCCGCCTGTCTGTGGCTGCCCGGGGCCCTGCCCCGGTTGAGCCGGGCCGTGGTGGAAAAGGCCGTGACCGCGTGCCTGGCCCTGAACTGTACGGTTCAAAAATACAGCGCCTTTGACCAGAAAGTCTATTATTATCCGGATCTGCCCAAGGGATATCAGCTGTCCCAGCATCACCGGCCCCTGGCCAGAAACGGATTCTTGAACATTGACACGGAGACCGGGGAACTCAAGCGTCTGAGAATTCATCATATTCATCTGGAAGAGGATGTGGCCAAGCTGGTTCATGAAACCGAGGGCCGGACGTCTGTGGGTCTGGTGGATTTCAACCGGGCCGGCACCCCTTTGATCGAAATTGTCACGGAACCCGACATCAGAACGCCGGAGGAAGCTGTGGCGTTTCTCAAACGGCTGCTCACCCGGATCCGGTACACCGGGGCATCTGAATGCAGCCTGGAAAAAGGGTCCATGCGGGTGGATGCCAATATCTCCATCCGCCCCAAAGGATCGGATGTGTTCAACACCAAAGTGGAGGTCAAAAACATGAACTCCATCCAGCATGTCAAGGATGCCGTGGCTTATGAAATCCAGCGCCAGACGGAATTGATGGAAAAAGGAACACCCATTGTGCTGCACACCCGGCTGTGGGACCCGGAAAAGCAGGCAACCCTTGCCATGCGGGGAAAATTTGCCGGTCCCTGTGTGCCGGATCCCTGTGTGCCCGCCATTGAAGTGGATGATGCCTGGCTGGCCGGAAAAAAAGCGGCCCTGCCGGAAATGCCCGACCTCCGGCAGGAACGGTTTGTCACAGGGTTCGGCCTGGCTTTGGACGAAGCCCGGGCGATCAGCCGGGAACGGGATGTGGCGGATTTTTTTGAAGCTGCCGCCGACGCCGGAGCCCATCCCCGGAAAGCCGCCAACTGGATCATTTCCCAGCTGGTGCCGGCGTTAAAGGAACTGGATTTGACCCTTTCCCGGGTGCCGCTGACCCCGGAACGGTTTGCAACGCTGATCCGTCTGCTGGATGCGGATGAGATCAATGGTGCGGCGGCCAGAACCGTGCTGGTGAAGATGCTGTCCCAGGATCAGCCCCCGGAAGCGCTGGTGGATGCCCACGGGTTCCGCCAGGTGTCTGATACCCGGGCCCTGGAAGCAATTGCTGAAAAAATCATGGCGGATCACCCGTCGGATGTTCAGGATTACCGGTCCGGCAATCCCAAAGTAATGGGGTTTTTCATGGGCCGGGCCATGAAAGCGGCCCAGGGGAAAGCCAACCCCAAACGGATGAAAGAGATCCTGATCCGGAAGCTGTCCCAATGATCTGATAATAAAAATAAAGAGGGGATTATGTCAGCTCAAACCCGCGGTTCCACATTGAAAACCCGGCCGGGGATGCCCTTGGAGGTATCGCTGGCACCGGAACTGGCCGTCCCTTTTCATCAAATGTATGAGGATCTGACAAGCGGACCGGATTATCCGGACCCCGGGCGTCTGAAAGATCAACTGGACACATGGATCCGGCACATGCTCTACAGCCCCACGGATCTGGCGGATATTCTCAAGGCCGTGTCCGTGATTCATGATGCCCTCACCGCCCGGATCATCACCCATCATGTCTCGGTGCTCAAAACCCGGGATCACCGGCCCGTGCCCGGGGCCTTCTGCTGGATCTCCATGGGCAGTGATGCCCGCCGGGAACAGGTGGTACGGACCGACCAGGACAATGCCCTGATCTATGCGGACCCGCCCCGGTCCGATGAAAAAAAATGGGACGACTATTTTGCGGATCTGGCCGGACAGGTGGTCACAGACCTGGACCGGTTCGTTTTTTCCCTGTGCAAAGGCGATGTCATGGCCACCAACCCGCAATGGCGGGGATCTTTGACCCGGTGGCGCCGATCTCTGGACCAGTGGATCGGGTCTGCGGAACCGGCGGATATCCGGATTCTGACCATTCTTTTGGATTTCAGACCGGTTTACGGGGATTTCCCCATGGCCCAGACCCTCGGCGACCGGGTGTTTGACCTGTTTCAGAAAAACCCGGCCGTCAACCATTATCTGACCCGGGACGATCTGCTTTTCAGCTCCCCCAAAACCGTTTTCGGCCGGATCCGGACCCACCGGATTCCCGGGTGCCGGGCCTGTTTCAATATCAAGACCGCCGGTCTGGCCCACCTGATCAACGGTATCCGCATTCTGGCCTTGAATCACGGCATTCTTTCCCCGTCCACGCTGGTCCGCCTGGACGGGCTCAGGGACCGGAAAATAATCGATGACCGGGAGCATGAACAATACCTGGATGCGTTTTATCACTTGAACCGGCTCAAGATCCGAAGCCATTTGAACCGGGACCGGCATCCGGATCTGCCGGTGAACTGTGTGGACCTGGCCACCCTGACTGAAACCCAGAAAAAACAGTTGAAAATTGTTTTAAACTCGGTGACCCTTCTCCAGAAACAGATCCAGCGGAACTACAGCATGAGATGGATGAATTTTTTCAATTGACCCGATGATACCCACTTTGGGGGAGGATTATGACACCGGACTTTCATGAATTTTTCACCCTGTTTGCAAAAATCAGCAAAAAAATCCATGCCAACAATGACACCCAGGACATTCTGGCCTGTATCGTGGAAAACATCACCCGGCTTCTTTCAGCCAAAGGCAGTATTTTCTGGATTCTGAACACCCAGAAACAGTGCATTGAAACAAAGATTTTTCACGGATTTGACTATCGAAGTCTGATGCACACCGATTACAGCGCCCTGATGAACCTGTTTGAAAACCACAAGAAAGATTGTGTGGTGATTCCCAACGCCAGAGAAGATGACCGGATTCCGGATCTGGAACGTCTGGGAAAACGGAAAATCAATTCCGTCACCGGCCTTTTTTTCAATATTTCAGGCCCGTACATCGGACTTCTGGCGGTTTATTTCATGGGTAACCGCACCCTGGAATCCCATGAACTGGAGTTGGTCAGGGCCCTGGGAGAACAAGGGGCCACCGCGCTGGAAAAGGCCATGGGCCATGACAGAAAAATTCTGGCGATCTATCAGAAAATCGTGGAAGGATTTGCCCTGGCCATCGAGGCCAGGGACCGGGTCACCCACGGTCATTCCCGGCGGGTCGCGACCCTGTCCCGGCTCACGGCCCGGCAGATGGGCCTGGATGACGTCATGGTCAAAAACATTTTCCATGCCGGGATTCTCCATGATATCGGAAAAATCGGCACCCGGGACACGGTGCTGGACCGCCTGGGACACCTCAACTCAAAGGAGATGGACCAGATCCGGCAGCATCCGGTTCTGGGGGCGGATATTCTGGTGCCGCTGACTTTTTTTGAAGATATCACCCCCATGATCCGGCACCACCATGAACGGTTTGACGGCAGCGGATATCCGGACAGAATCAAAGGGGAACACATCCCTTTGGGAGCCCGGATTCTGGCGGTGTGCGATGTGTTTGAAACCATGACCGCCGGCCGGCCCGGCATACCGCCCAAAGATCTTTCCTCCGCGATTTTAGAACTGAAGCACGGAGCGGGCACCTTGTTTGATCCGGATGTGGTGCAGGCTTTTTTCGCCATGATTCAGGAACATCCCCAGGCCATGGAAATCCATGAATCCATTGATGACGTCCTGGATATGCTCCGGCAGAATCTGGCGGATCTTGCCCAGCAGAACCGTCTGGAAAAGAAAAATGCCCGCCTGTTTCCCCCGGGGTTTTGAAAACACACCATGCCCCGCAACCTTTGACTTGATGGAAAAACCATGAAACTGCCGCATCATTTCAACAACCTGCCCATCCGGTACAAGATCCTGTGCATTTACTCTGTGACATTTATTTTGATCATGGGGCTTTCCAGCCTCACCATCTACTCGATCGTCAAACAGCACATGGAAAAGAGCATGGACAACATGCTGCACAATGCCACGTCCGCCATGGTCAACAATGTCAAAACCGCGGCATCGGTTTCCATTCGAAACTATCTGCGGGCCACCGCGGAAAACAATCTGGATCTGGTCAGGCATCTGCACCACCGGGTGACCGAAGGCACCCTGACCCGTGATGCGGCTATGAATCAGGCGGGGGACCTGATGCTGTCCCGGAAAATCGGCACTCAGGGCTATATCTGCATTCTGGACGGCTCAGGCCGGGTGGTGAAACATCCCAAAAAACAGCTGGAGGGACTGGATATATCCGACCATGCCTTTGTCCGGGAGATGGTGGTCAAAAAAAAAGGGTATATTGAATATGACTGGCAGAACCCCGATGATGTGGTTCCCCGTGCCAAAGCCTTGTACCTGGAATATTTCGCTCCCTGGAACTGGATGATCACGGTGTCTGCCTACAGAGAGGAATTTACAGCGCTCATGGAGATTCAGGATATAGAAAAAAGCATCCTGGACCAGCGGCTGGGCAGAACCGGATATACCAGTGTCCTGAACACTGAGGGCACTTTTATTGTTCATCCGGAATTCAAAGGGGCCCATATCGCTTCCATTCCGGAATATGCGGATTCGCGGTTTCAAAAATTCTGGGCCCAGAACAGCGATACCCGTCCCCTGCCCCGGAAAACCCATATCGGCGATCCTGCCGAGAGAAAACAGATATTTTTCAATCCCATTCCGGAATATCAGTGGATTGTGGGTTCCGTCATTGACTTGAATGATTTTTTTTCGCCCCTGGATACCATCAGAGATTTCATCATCATGGTGGGGATCACATCACTTCTGATTTTCATTCCCATCACTTTTTTTCTGAGCGCCACCATCACAGGGCCTTTGCGGAATCTCATGGAGCGGCTGAATGAAGACATCGACGCCGGAAAAGGATTTTCAAACCGCATGGTGATCCCCCACTCACTGGATGAAGTGGGACAGATCTCGTTTTACTACAACTCTTTTATGGAAAAACTGGAGTCCTACAACCGAAACCTCACAGCCCAGATTGCTGAAAGAAAACAGGCCCAGGAGGCGCTGCAGGAAAGCGAAGAACGGTACCGGTCCGTCATGGAGGCGGCTCCGGATCCCATCATTGTGTATGATATGCAAGGATATGTCATCTATTTCAACCCGGCGTTCACCCGGGTGTTCGGCTACACCCTGGCAGACAGCCTGGGAAAAAAAATGGATCACTTCGTGCCTGAAGAACAGTGGAAGCAGGCCATGGAAGGGATTCAGAACATCCTGAAAGGCCATGTGCTCCCCCGCACCGAGACCACCCGTAAAGCCCGGGATGGACGGATCATCAAAGTCACCCTCCGGGGATCCGTGTACCGGGACAAAAATGGCCGTCCATTGGGCACAGTGATTACCCACCGGGACATCTCCCAGGTGAAACAACTGGAAAAAGCGATCATGGAAATCAGTGAAAAAGAACGCCAGAAAATCGGCAATGATCTTCATGATGACCTGTGTCCCCACCTGATCGGTGTGGAGGGGCTGAGCAAGGTGCTGAAAACCCGGTTGGAAAAAACAGCGCCTGACGCTGCAAGGTCCGCTGAAAACATCACCCGGCTGATCCAGGAAGCCATCCAGAAAACCCGGCTTTTGGCCAGGGGGCTGTGTCCGGTCTATTTCAAGCACGGGCTGTTGTCGTCATTGACCGAACTGGTGACCAACATCAAAACCGTACACCAGGTAAACTGTGCGCTGATGTATCATGAAAAAATACCCCCGGGTAACGACATGGTGAACAGCAATCTCTACCATATCGCCCAGGAAGCGGTTCAGAACGCCATCCGTCACGGAGACGCCGACCATATCATCATCGAGATGGCAAGCCGGAAAACCTGGTTTTCCCTGAGTGTCACCGACAACGGTACCGGGTTCGACCCTTCTGAAGAATCCAGAGGCATGGGGATCCGCATCATGAACTACCGGTCAAAACTCATGGGGGCTTCACTGGATATTGAATCCGGTGACACCGGCACCTGCGTCACCCTGAAACTGCCGGTCAGCATGCTGGAGGCCGCAGATGAGCCGGCTGCCTGTGCAGAATAACCGGATACGTTTGCATAACCGGGAAAAACGTGGTATGGGCGTTCAGTGATGAACACAAAAAAGAAAATACTGCTGGTGGAAGACCACCCCATTTTCCGGCTCGGTCTGGCGGAACTGATCAATCAGGAAGCGGATTTGACCGCCTCGGGTGAATCCAGGGATGTGGATTCCGCCATCAAGGAGATCGAGTCGGTCAACCCGGACCTGATCATTGCGGACATTTCGCTGAAACATTCCGACGGCATCGACCTGGTGCGGCACGTGAAAAAACACCATCCTCATATTCCGGTGCTGGTGCTGTCCATGCACGATGAATACCTGTATGCCCAGCGGGCCCTGCATGCCGGGGCAAAGGGATACATCATGAAACAGGAGGCCATGGAATCGGTGGTGGTCGCCATTCATCATGTGCTTGCCGGCAAAGTTTATCTCAATGACTCTGTGAAAGAGCATATCCTGTCCAATATCACAGGAACCAGTGACATTCGGAAAAAATCGCCCATTGACCGTCTCACGGACCGGGAAATGCAGGTGTTCAAGCTGATCGGCAAAGGATATTCCTCCAGGGAAATCGCCATCCGTTTGTTTTTAAGCATCAAAACCATCGGCACTTACCGGGAAAGAATCAAAACCAAACTCAATCTGAAACATGCCAATGAACTGGTGCGGTGCGCCGTGCATTTTGAAAAGACCGGTCAGGTCACCACCATTCCGGAATAATTATCGTCCCCACATCCCCTGTCATCTTTTCACCTGACCGACAGATAGGTTTTTTTCCTACAAATCCGAATACATCCACCTACAGCAAAAATCGGTTTTCCACCGATTGTGGTATCTATTTTCCTTTACTATATGACATGCAGGCGAACGTCTCACCTGACAACCTCTATCTCAAAGGAAGGTAACGCTTATGACCGTACAACCCAACATGACCGATTATGACAAAGAGTACAAGGAATTCAAATGGCAGGTTCCGGAGTATTACAATTTCGCCGGAGATGTGTTTGACAAATGGGCCGAGGACAAAGACAAACTCGCCATGCTCTGGGTGGATGACCATGGCACTGAGATCAGAAAAACGTTTCGTGAACTGAGCAACGCCTCCAAACGACTGGCCAACGTATTCAAATCCCGGGGCATCGGCCAGGGGGACGTGGTCATCGTGGTGCTTCCCAGAAACATTGAATGGTGGATCGCTTTTACCGCATGTATCCGGTGCGGCGCCATGATCGCCCCGGGCACCACCCAGCTGACGGCCAAAGACCTGGAATACCGGGCCAACAAATCCGAAGCTGCGGGTATCATCACCACACCGGCCATAGCCGGGTCTTTTGACGAAGTCACCGACAAGTGCCCCACCGTGAAAACAAAAATCGTCATCACCGAACCCAAAGCGGGATGGGTCTTCTGGGACGAAGCCATGGCCGAAGCATCCGACGAATTTGAAACCGCAAAAACCAAAGCAGATGACAACTGCCTGGTCTATTTCACCTCCGGCACTACCGGATTCCCCAAAATGGCCCTGCACGCCCATTCCTACGGGTACGGCCATATGGTCACCGGCAAATACTGGCTGGACCTCAAACCGGACGACATGCACTGGAATGTGTCGGACACCGGATGGGCCAAGGCGGCCTGGTCCAGCTATTTCGGACCCTGGAACCAGGGGGCGGCCCAGTTTATCCACCATACCGACCGGTTCGATCCCAAGGTCACCCTGGATCTATTGTCAAAATATCCCATCACCACCATGTGCGGAGCCCCCACCATCTACCGGATGCTGGTGCTCCAGGATCTGTCCAAGTATAAATTCCCCACCCTGCGCCACTGCGTGGGTGCCGGAGAGCCCTTGAACCCGGAAATCATCGAGGTGTGGAAAAAAGCCACCGGCTGTACCATCCGGGACGGATACGGCCAGACCGAAACCGTGATTCTGGCCGGCAATTTCCCCTGTATTCCGCCCCGGTTCGGGTCCATGGGCAAACCCACGCCGGGAATCGATTTGCACGTCATCGATGACCAGGGCAACATCCTGGGCCCCAATGAAGAAGGGGATATCGCCATCCGCATCGAACCGGAACGCCCCATCGGACTGTTCAAGGAATACTGGAAAGAACCGGACCGGACCGCTGCCGCCTTTATTCCGGGCTGGTATCTCACCGGGGACCGGGCCTATGTGGACGAAGACGGATATTTCTGGTTTGTGGGCAGATCCGATGATGTCATTCTCACCTCAGGCTACCGCATCGGTCCCTTTGAGGTGGAAAGCGCTTTGATCGAACACCCGGCCGTGGCGGAATCCGCCGTGGTGTCCAGTCCGGATGAAACCAGAGGCGAAGTGGTGAAGGCCTTTATCATCCTGGCCCCCAACTATACGCCCAGTGATGCGCTGATTAAGGAGATCCAGGATTATGTGAAAAAGACCACCGCGCCTTACAAGTATCCGAGAAAAATTGAATTTGTGGATGAACTGCCCAAAACCATCAGCGGCAAAATCCGGCGGATTGAACTGCGGGATTCGGAATGGGGAAGATAAAACGCCATAAAATCTCAAAAAGGGAGACAATCCATGAAAGAAAAAATTTATAAAAAGGAAATCCGGATCACGATTATATTCTCGGTGCTGCTGCTGCTGACCGGTCATTCCGCATCGATTTTCGTACTGTTCCCCGGGCTTCAGCAGGGAACCCTGTGGGGATTCCCCATCCAGTATATCATTCCGATTCTGCTGGGATGGTTCGGCATTGCCGTGGTCTGTCTGATCATGACGATTGTGTGCAACAAGTTTGACGATGAAATGGCGGAATATGTCAAAACCCTGGCCCCGGAAAACGACCCGTCAACTGAAACCAAACAAAAATAAGGAGAAACACCATGCCTGCGGAATATGCATTAAGCAACGTCTGGATCGGACTGGGAGTGGTCATTATCCTGTTTGCCATTTTTTATGCGGTCGGGTATTTTTCGAGCCGGAAAACTGCGTCGGACGAAGATTTTTACGCCGCCGGATTCTCCATCGGTCCGGTGACCAACGGACTGGGTATGGCGGCCACCTGGGCCAGCCTGGCCACTTTTTTAGGGGTCATCGCCCTGATCCTCCGGCTGCAGGTCCCTTTTGTATATTTGTGGATCCAATGGGCCATTTCCATCCCTTTGCTCACACTTTTGTACGGCACCAGCCTGCGGCGGATGAAGGCGTTCACCCCGGCCAGTTTTATCCGGCAGAGGTACGGGAAACCCTCCACCGTCGTGATCGTGTGCTGGATGATTCTGATCATGGTCATGTATGCCCTGGGCCAGATGGTGGGACTGGGTCAGGCCTTTGAACTGCTGTTCGGGGTGCCCTACAATGTGGCCATTGTGGTGGCCGGCCTGGCCACGGTGGGGTTCATCACCATCGGCGGCATGTACGGGGCCACCTACAACGCGGCGTTTCAGATGGTGGTGATGACCCTTGCCATGATCGTGCCCATGGGCGCCATCATGAAGGCCATGGGTTCCTCGGGCTGGTGGTTCCCGCCCCTGGCATACGGGGACATGGTGCCGGACATGATCAAGAACATCCCCACGTTTTTTGACATGAAATATGATTTCCGGTGGTATTTCGCCCTGATCCCGGCCTTTACCCTGGGACCGGTGGCGTTGCCGCATCTGGCCATGAAGGTGTTCACCTCATCGTCTGTCAAAAGCGCCCGGTGGGCCGTGGTATGGTTCGCCCTGTTTCTGGGCCTGCTGTTTTCCGGCACCTATGTGGTGGGATTCGCCGGCAACTTCTTTACCGCCACCACCGGACGGGTCATTGAAAAAGCGGATCAGACCATCCTGATTCTCAATGTGTTCTACAATCCGACCCTGGTGGCCGCTTTTGTCATGGGCGGCGCCATTGCCGCCGGACTGTCCACCATCGGCGGCAACCTCATGGCCATCGCCGGCCTGGTGGGATCGGACCTGCTGGGAATCATCGCCCCCAACATGGAATCCGCCAAACGGATGAAATGGGGATATGCGGCCTTAGGTCTGGGAGGACTGGCCGCCGTGCTCATGGCATTCAATCCGCCCCGGTTCCTGGTGACCAGTATCCTGTGGGCTTTCGGGCTTCTGGCCACCACGGCCACCCCGGCCATTCTTTTAGGGGTCTGGTGGAAAGAGGCCAACAAGCTGGCCCTGATCATCTCCTCCATGATCTGCGGGATCATCTATATCGTGATCTCCCCGCACGTGCTGCCCTCCATCTGTGTCGGATCGGGTCTTGTGGCGGCCCTGGGCATGTCCGGCGGCATGGTGACCATTCCGCTGAGCTTTGCCATGTTCATCATTTTATCCATCGGCTTCAACCGCATGCCCGCGCTCAAGGCTTATGCACCGACCCTGGCGGACAAGCAGGTGATCGACCGGATCCACGGCTGGGGACCTGATTATGATGAATCCCGGTACAACGGGATCACATGGCCTTTGATCATCTCGGCTTTCTGTGTTGTTGTCTTTATCTGGGGCCTGCAGCCCTGGTAACCCCTTTTCCCTGTGCTGCCCCGGGTACGGCCAGTTCGATTCGGGCAGCACAGGCCATTTATAAGGATGCCCCATGAACTACCCCGCCGCCATGATTCGACTTGTCAGACTGGACCCTTCCGGTGTCAGACAGCTTTCCCTGAATTACCTGCCCTGGATCTGCATTTTTCATGTATCGATGCTGGGACTGATCTATGGCGGCACCGCCGCTTTTCTCAGCCGTGATCTGCTTTTAGGTCAGGGAATTGTGCGTCTCACTCTGGCCGGTATTCCAGTGGCGTTCCTCATGCATGCCGGCGCCGCTTTGTTCATCTGGGTGTTTCTGAAAGCCCTGGGTGGAAACGCCGCTTTTCTGACCGGTTATTTTTTCATGGGTGTGGCCGCCATCGCCCTGTGGCCGGCAGCTCCGTTTCTGGCCATGGTCCAGGTCCGGGCTTCCAGCCCGATCATGCTGACCGCCTTTATCCTGACCGGTGTTTACGGACTGGCAGTTACGTTCCGAACGATTCATCATGCATTCGGCCTGTCCACAACCAGAACAATTATCGCCCTGTCCGCCGCTGTGATCTACATCGGCTGCTTTCTTTATCTGTGGATGTAATCATTGGTCCGGCATTTTCCTTACTCCTTAAAAAGCCTTTCCCATCAGAATTATTGACTTCACCGCAAAAACAGCCGCGTTGAAAACAGAAGTTTTGTCTGACCGCCGGAATCCGGTGGACTTTGACAGTGCCTGTTGATAAAATGCGGCCATTGATGATTTTTTAATTAAAAAAACAAATTGCAACCTGAACCGTTTGGAGACCCTTATCACCCGGAATAACACGCAGATTCTCACAGCAGTGGCAGCCGCGGAAAACGGCGACATCTTTGATCTGCAAGGATATGGTGCCGTGGGATTTTCCAAGGACCAGCCCGTGCTTTTGACCCGGTCCCAGACCCTTGCCATGCCCCACGGCAGCGAACTGATGATGCTGCCGGACCGGGCGTTGATCGCATACAACCTGACCCTGGACCGGTTTGAGACCCTGACCCGGAATCCGTTTGCGCCGGATGAAAAAATCTTTCCGGTGGCTGTGTTCAATTCCCCCGGGTATGTGAACCGCTATTTTTGCGCGTACAAAGCCCCGGAAGATGCCGGGCCGTTGCCGCTGTTCTCCTATGGGGCCGTGGGATTCGGTCAAAACCGTTTCCGGTCCGCCGCCATTCAGGTGGATACCGAACCCCGGCAGGATCTCCGGCAGATGCCCCGGGACAAAGTGGTTCAGGGCGTCGGGCACATGCAGAAAAAATATCCGCACAACCGGCTGATGCGGCATCTGGAAACCTGTGCATTGCAGTATGGATGCCCGGCCGGAAAAAACTTTTTTCTCCAGCGCTATGAAGCCCCTTTGCCCACCTCCCGGGTGTGCAATGCCAACTGCTTAGGGTGCATTTCCTTGCAGTCCGGCCCCGGCCTGCATGCATGCCAGGACCGCATCGCGTTCACGCCCACGGCCGAAGAGATCGCCCAGGTGGCTCTGGAGCATATCCGGCATGTGCCCAAGGCCGTGGTGAGTTTCGGCCAGGGATGCGAAGGCGAACCTTTGACCGCACACAAAGTGATCGTACCGGCGGTTCAAATGATCCGGAAACACACCGGCAAAGGCACCATCAACCTGAACACCAACGCCGGCCTGCCGGAACATGTAAAAGCCTTGTGTGAAGCCGGGCTGGACAGCATGCGGGTATCCATGAATTCCGTGCGGCAAAAAACCTATACCGCATATTTCAGGCCCATGTCCTATGCATGGGACGATGTACTCAAAAGCATTGACACGGCCCGGGCCCATAACAAATTTGTGGCCGTCAACTATCTGAACTGCCCGGGGTTCACGGATTCTGAAAAAGAAGCGGCGGCCCTGTTTGAATTCATCCGGGATCACGACATCAATATGATCCAGTGGCGCAACCTGAATTATGATCCCCGCCGGTATATTGCCGCCATGGAAGCCGTGGCCCCCGGCGGCCCGGTCCGGGGAATGGCTTTGTTGATCAAATCTTTGAAACAGGCGTTTCCCGGTCTGATCCACGGATATTTCAACCCGCCAAAGGAGCGGTTTTGAGACAATTTCTGCTTATGGATCAGACCCTCCGGGAAGGCATGCAGTTTCAGGGGGTGGTATTTTCTTATGACCAGCGGATAAAAATACTGGCGTTCCAGGAAGGTCTGGGTGTGGATATCTGCCAGGCTGGATACCCCGCCGCCCACCCTGAGGAAGCCGCCATGGTCAAAGCATTGGCTGATCATGCCCGGGATTGCAATTTCAATATCCGGGTGGCGGCTTTAGGGCGGGCATTTACGCCGGATGCCCGGATCCTGGTGAACACCGGCATCAAAGATATTCATTTTCACCTGTACCTGCCCTCCCATGCCACCGTCCAAGAATCGGAAAAAATATTGTCAGAACTGATCCCGGTCATGGCGTTTGTCCGCAATGCCAGGCCCGATTCCGTCATCAGCCTGGCCATGCTGGATATAGGGAAAACCCCGGCCGATCAATTAAACACCTGTATCCGGTTTTTATGCCAAAACCATATGATCGATGTCCTGTCGCTGCCCGACACTTCAGGCATCATGGGGCCCAGCCAGGTGGCGGACCGGATCCGGGATGCCGTGGCCCTGGCCGGGGACATGGCTGTTTCCGTCCATTGTCACAATGACCTGGGCATGGCATCGGCCAACTCGGTTATGGGAATTCTGGCCGGGGCCGCCGTGCTGGAAGCCTCGGTGTGCGGCATTGGCGAACGCAACGGCATCGGAGACCTGTACATCACATCCCGGATCCTGGCAGACCAGGGCATTCAATCCGGCTTCTCCCAGGCCCCTTTGGATCAGGTCCGGGCATATTATCTGTATGTGGACGATATTGTCAGACAACAGACCGGACAGGGCCTGATTCATGCCGCCACGCCGGTGTTCGGTCAGGCCGTACACACCCATGTGGCCGGCACCCATGCCACCGGCATGTTCGGCCCCAGCACCACCCCGGATTTTCATTTGAACCTGTTGTGCGGCAATCACCTGGTAAAAAAATATCTGCGGTTTCACCACATTGAATTTCATCCGGACCGGATCCCGGCCATCACTGCCGCCATCAAGGAAATGAGTGTCCGGAAAAACCGTCGGCTGACACGGGAAGAAGTCAAAAAAATTGTGGATTCTTCAGATTAAATCCATTTTCGGTAAAAAAACAATTTGCAAAAAAAAAACTGATTTGGTTTAATTACGGTTTAGCTGTTTTTATTTAAAAAAGGCAAATCATCATTTATGACGATTGATTTTACAGATATTGTGATCGTGGCGGGCAATTACGGCAGCGGGAAAACCGAAACCGCCATCAATCTGGCAGCTGCGTGCCGGAAAACCGGCAGATCCGTGGCCATTGCCGATCTGGACCTGGTCAATCCCTATTTCAGAACCCGGGAGGCCACAATCCCTTTGGAAGCCATGGGCATTCAAGTGGTGCTGCCGGACCGTCAATACCTGTTTGCGGATCTGCCCATTCTGGCACCGGCTGTGGCGGACATTCTCCGGCAACCGGCAGATGTCACCATTCTGGATGCCGGCGGTGATGATGTGGGTGTCACCGTGCTGGCCTCTCTGGCAGCGGTGCTCAAGAACAAACCCGTGCGCATGCTCCAGGTGATCAACGCATTCCGGCCGTTTACCCGGGATGTGGCCGGATGCCTGAAAATCCGCAAGGAAATCGAAGCCAGCGGTAAAATCACCATCACAGGCCTGGTATCCAATGCCAACCTGATGGATGCTACATCCGTGGAACACATATATCAGGGATATGACCTGGTCCAACAGGTGTCGGCACACACCGGGCTGCCCGTGGAATTCATCACGGCCACCCCGGAAATCAGGTCACAGCTGGACCTGAACCGGATCACCTGCCCCGTGCTGACCATCGACCGGCACCTGCTGCCCCCCTGGAAACACACCGGCACCCGCCCGGGCAGTCACACAATACTTAACACTTAAAACTTAACACTGATAGGAGTCATATACATGGCATTTCAACACATCATTGACGATGAGCGCTGCAAAGGATGCGGGCTGTGTGTCAATTTCTGCCCCAAACATGTGCTGGAAATCACAGACAAAGTCAATGCCAAAGGGCATTTTCCCGTATTCCAGGCAAGACCGGAAGACTGCATCAAATGCGGCATCTGCTGTATCATGTGCCCGGATGTGGCCATCACGATTGTTGAAACCCAGGGTGCCTGATCAAGGGTCACAAAAAAATTAACTTCAGATACCAAGGAAAAAAATAATGGCAAAGGTATTGATGAAAGGGAACGAGGCCATCGGCGAGGCTGCCATCCGGGCAGGCTGTAAAAATTATTTTGCATACCCCATCACCCCCCAGTCCGAAGTGGCGGAATATCTGGCAAAACGGCTGCCCGAAGAAGGCGGCGTGTTTCTTCAGGGCGAAAGTGAAGTGGCTGTGGGATACATGATTTTCGGCGCGGCCGGGGCCGGCGAGCGGGTCATGACCACCTCTTCTTCTCCGGGCATCAGCCTGATGAGCGAAGCCCTTTCCTATATTGCCGCAGCCCAGTGCCCGGCCGTGTTTGTGAATATCATGCGGGGCGGCCCCGGACTGGGAGGCATCCTGCCTTCCCAGGGTGATTATTTCCAGGCCACCAAAGGCGGGGGCCACGGGGATTACCACCTGCTGGTGCTGGCACCGGACGGGGTCCAGGAAGCCGTGGAGATGACCATGCAGGCATTCACCCTGGCGGAAAAATACCGGAACCCGGTCATGATCATGGGAGACGGGCTCATCGGTCAGATGATGGAACCCGTGGAATTTCCCGATGACCTGAAAACAGAACCCACCAATAAAGATGACTGGGCCACCAACGGCATGGCGCACCGGAAAAGCAAGAAACGCAACCTGGTGAAATCGTTGTTTCTGGACCCCACGGCACTCAACGAAAACAACCTGGTGTTGAAAGCCAAATACGCACAGATGAAAAAAGAGGAAGTGCAGTATGAACTGGTCAATGCCGACACCGACTACCAGGTGCTGATCACTTCCTACGGCACCATGAGCCGGGTGTGCCGCACCGCCATTGACATGCTCAAGGAAGAGGGCATCGAAGTGGCCATGCTGCGGCCCAAAACCCTGTTCCCGTTTCCGGAAAAAGCCGTGTTCGACGCGTCCGGCAAGGAAAGCTGCAAAGCGGTCATCAGCATCGAGATGAGCATGGGCCAGATGGTGGAGGATGTGGAACGCTGTGTCAAGGGCCGTAAGCCCGTGGAATTCTACGGCGAGTGCGGCGGAGACATTCCGTCGCCGGAAAAAATCATCGAAATCATCAAAGCGTTGTTATAGGAGACACCCATGGGAAAAGCATTTTCAAAACCAAAAGCACTCTCGGACACCCATACCCATTATTGTCCCGGATGCACCCACGGCATCGTCCACCGGCTGGTGGCCGAAGCCATTGACGACTTAGGCATCCAGGAAAAAACCGTGGGTATCGCACCCGTGGGGTGTGCCGTGCTGGCATACAACTATTTTAACTGTGATTTTCAGGAAGCGGCCCACGGCCGGGCCCCGGCCATGGCCACGGGCATCAAACGGGTGCGTCCCGATCTGATGGTGTTCACCTATCAGGGGGACGGGGACCTGGCGTCCATCGGCATGGGAGAGATCATCCATGCCGCCAACCGCGGCGAGAAATTCACCACCATTTTCATCAACAATGCCATCTACGGCATGACCGGCGGGCAGATGGCCCCCACCACCATGCCGGGCCAGCGGGCCACCACAGCCCCTTTAGGCCGGGACACAGCCCAGACCGGCATGCCCATCCGCATGGCCAATCTGCTGGGAGAGCTGGTCACCCCGGGATATGTCACCCGCCAGGCCGTTCTCAAACCCCAGCAGGTGAACAAGGCTAAAAAGGCCATTAAACAGGCATTTCAATATCAAATGGAAAACCGGTGTTTCAGTTTTGTGGAAGTGGTTTCCACCTGTCCCACCAACTGGGGCATGACACCCGTGGATGCATTGAAATGGGCGGAAGATACATTGCTGCCCTATTATGAGCTGGGTGATTATAAAGTGCCTGAATAAAGGCGCATCCATTTACTTATACTACCCTAACCAACATGTTTGGAGAAACCCATGCAGACAGAAATAAAATTTGCCGGATTCGGTGGCCAGGGAATCCTGCTCAGCGCAAAACTGCTGGCGTATGCCGCCATGAAGCAGGGATCGTTTGTGGCCTGGATCCCGTCCTACGGCCCGGAGATGCGCGGCGGCACCGCTTATTGCACCGTGGTGATCAGTGACCGGCTCATCGGATCGCCCATCATCAAAAACCCCACCCACCTGGTGGCCATGAACCGGCCGTCCCTGGAAAAATTTGAACATGACGTGAAACCGGGCGGGATCATTTTCATCAATTCCTCCCTGATCCCCGTGACAAGCCAGCGCACGGACGTCACCCAGCTGGTGGTGCCGGTCAATGATATCGCCATCAAAGCCGGATCCGTGCGGGCCGCCAACATTGTCGCCTTGAGCGCGTTTGCCGCCAAAAGCAACCTGGTGGATCTGGAACTGCTCAAAGAATGTGTGAAAAATGAGTTTGCCGCCAAACCCAAAATCATCCCGCTGAACATGGACGCATTTGATTTAGGCGTACAAAGCGCTCAACAAACCGCTTGATATATCACTGATTGTCCGGGGGCGTCACGGCAGAAAACGGCGATCCCGGTCAATACATCAAACAAAAAAAAGGGGGACCGCCATGATCCGAATTGAAATTTCCTTGTTTCTGAAAAATGTGCCCGGCGAGCTGGCAAGGCTCACCGACCTGTTTGGAAAGGCCGGCATCAACATTGACGCCATCACCATTCAGGATGCGTCCGCCTATGTCCAGAACCTGTTTGAAGCCCGGGGAAAATCCTTGAAACGCCTGGCATCCTCGGCCAGCTACAGTTCCATGCGCAAAGATTCCGCTGACTTTGCCCTGGTCCGGCTGCTTACCGGCAATCCGGATGCCTCTGTCGCTTTGTTGAAAGAAAATGATTACCTGTTTGATACCAAAGAAGTGGTGGCCCTGGATATCACCAACAAACCCGGTGAATTTGCCAAAATCACCAAAAAATTCGGTGAAAAACAGATCAATATCAACTACGTCTACGGGTCCGTGTCTGATGCGGACGGAAAATGCCTGTTTGTTTTCAGTCCCGAAGATGTGGCTTTTGCCGAATCCATTTTCAAGGACGGCACCTACTGAAAAATGATGGGGTCAGGCCTGCCTTATTGTCGTTATTCTTGACAAATAACGACAATAAGGCAGGCCTGACCCCGTTTTAGTTTACGGTTTTCGCTTGTCTTTGAGAATATTGTTGGAAATCACGATACGCTGAATCTCGGAGGTGCCTTCGTAGATAGTGAAAACCCGGGCATCCCGGTACAGGCGCTCCACCACATAATCTTTGGTGAATCCATACCCGCCGTGCATCTGGATGGCACGGGCCGTGACCTCGTTGACCATTTCCGAGGCAAACAGCTTGGCCATGGACGCTTCTTTGGTATAGGGTTCTTTCCGATCCTTCATGGATGCCGCGGAAAACATCAGCTGGCGGGCCGCCTCAATCTGGGTTGCCATGTCCGCAATTTGGAACCGGATGGCCTGGTGTTTGGTGACAGGCACCCCGAATTGCCGGCGCTGGGACGCATAGGCTACAGCCGCGTCAAATGCGGCCTGGGCCACACCGATGGACTGGGCTGAAATACCGATACGCCCGCTGTCCAGACCGGACATGGCGATTTTGAATCCATCCCCTTCGTTTCCAAGCCTCAAGGATGCGGGTACCCGGCAGTCCTCAAATATCAGGTCCGTGGTATCTGAGGCCCGCAGCCCCATCTTGTCTTCTTCATGGCCCACGATCAATCCTTTGGTGTCTTTGGGAACGATAAAACACGAGATCCCCTTATGACCGGCATCCGGATCGGTTTTCGCCGTTATCAGCACCACTTTGGCGTGTTTGCCGGATGTGATGAACCTCTTGGTGCCGTTGATGACATAATGATCCTTGTCTTTGACGGCCGTCGTGGCCTGGGATACGGGGTCGGAGCCTGCATCCGGCTCGGTGAGCCCGAATGCGCCGATCATTTTCCCGGATGCCAGGGGGGTCAGGAACTGCTCTTTCTGTTCTTTTGTCCCGAAATTGTTGAGGCTTTCGCACACAATGGAATTCTGCACCGACATCACCACGGATGTGGATGCGCAGGAATAGGCGATCTCAGACAACGCCAGCACATAGGACACGGTATCGGCGGATTCCCCGCCATACGCTTCAGGCACCATCATGCCCATGAGCCCGAGTTCCCCCATCTGCTTGAAATTCCCGGCCGGAAACTCCTTGGTCCGGTCCCGTTCCGCAGCTGTGGGGGCAATCACTTTCCTGGAAAACTCCCGAACCATATTTTGGATCATTTTCTGCTCATCAGTCAACTTAAACAGCATCGTATGTCTCCTCCATTGTCAGGGAACGTAAACCACCACGATCAGAACCGCATCCTTTTGTCCCGGATTGCGCAGGTCATGCTTGATCCCGGAATTAAAATGCAGGGAATCCCCGGCAGAAAGCGAATTGACATGATCTCCCACCTGGACCTCCACCTGTCCTTCCAGTACATGGACAAACTCTTCACCTTCATGCTGAAATCCGACCCCTTCATGATGCGCACCGGCTTCCACCACAATACGGAATGCTTTTAAATGTTTGTTCTCTGCACCGGGAGTCAGCGGAGTGTAGGCGTATTGATCGGTTCGTTTGGTATATGCCTGGGCCCGTTTTTCCTGGTCAGCTTCCGGATCCTTGAGCAGAAAATCGGAATCCAGCTGCAAGACCCTGGAAATCTGAAGCAGCGTCCCCACGGACGGCCGTTTTTCCCCGCTTTCAATCTGTTTGATCACTTCTTTTGCCAGGCCGGTCTCGTTGGCCATGGTATCCAGCGTGACCTTTCTGTCCAGCCGGGCCCGCCGAATCCGTTTGCCGATGGGCATGACATTGTCTGTTTTCGCCATATTCCCTCCTGTCCCGAGAGTTGTCGATCATAAAAAATTCACGGGATCTTGTCTAATCCACTGGTTCAATCCAGTTTTCCGTGTCTTTTGCCTTTCCATACTGGATGGATGTCAATGCCTCGTAAAATTTCATGGCAACCGGCCCCGGGTTTCCGTCACCGATGTGAAGCACCCGGTCTCCATAGCAGATTTCTCCCACCGGAGAGATCACGGCTGCGGTGCCGGATCCGAACACTTCTTTCAGACGGCCCGAAGCGTGGCCATCAAGCACTTCGTCCATGCTGATTTTACGTTCCGACACGGGCATCCCCCATTTTTTGGCCAGATCGATCACTGAAAACCGGGTGATGCCGGGCAGAATACTGCCGGTGAGATTCGGGGTCACCAGTTCATCGTCCAGTACAAAAAAGATGTTCATGGCCCCGACTTCTTCCACATATTTTTTTTCCAGCGCATCCAGCCACAGGACCTGGGCATACCCCTGTTTTTTGGCAATTTCACCGGCATTCAGGCTGGCCGCGTAATTGCCCGCAGTCTTGAACTCGCCCACCCCGCCGGGAACGGCCCTGACATGATCTTTGGACACCCAGATCTTGACCGGAGCCAGCCCGCCGGCATAATACGCGCCCACGGAACATAAAATAATGAAAAATTTGAACGTGAAAGAGGATCTCACCCCCAGAAACGGATCCGTGGCAATAATAAACGGCCGGATGTACAAAGAAGTCCCCAGTGTTTCGGGAATCCAGTCTTTTTCCATTTTCAGCAGCTGTTTCAAAGCAGCCATGACAAACTCGATATCCACTTCCGGGATGCACAGGCCGCGGGCCGACCGGTTCAGACGCTCAAAATTGTCCCTGGCCCGGAACAGCTGGATTTTCTTTTCCGGGGTCTTATACGCTTTAAGCCCTTCAAAAATAGCCTGACCATAATGGAACACCATGGCCGCCGGTGACATGGATACCGGCGCAAACGGCTCGATACGCGGGTCATGCCATCCTTTGTCCGCTGAATACTCCATGACAAACATATGATCCGTAAACGCGGTACCAAATCCCAGGTCTTCATCTTTTGGCCGGGTACCGGCCTGGGCGACCCGGGTGACTGAAATTTCCATATTCCTCCTTGTGACACACCCAATCATCAATCATGGGTAAAAAATTAAAATTAAAAAATAAATATCCTGGTATAAGACCGTTTCACAATTGCTTTGTCAAGCATATTTTTGCCATAATAACCGTGTTTTCCCGTTAAGATATCTTTTTGACCGGGCATCTCTCCGGCATGCAGAAAATTTTTAACTGGTCAACAGATGCTTTCGGTATTATGATAAAAAAACAAACGGTTAAATTCAACCGCCATAAAAAGGAGGCCGGGCATGAATGAAAAAAAATTCAAACAGATCTGCACCTGTGAAAACTGCGGCAATGAAGCGGAAATGATTGTTACCTGCCAATGGGTTGAGGTGAAAGCGGCACAGAACAAAAAAAACACCGGGCAGGCGCCTGTCAAAGTCAAGGGCACCGGCACCTGCACATCCTGCGGCAATGAGGCGGACACCTGGGTGGACATTTAGGGCGGATCCATGGACGATCACCGGATACTGGCAGACAAACACATTCTGGTCGTGGATGATGAGCCCGATATTCTGGAAACCATGGAAGAGCTGCTTCACATGTGCCGGGTGGATACGGCTGAATCGTTTGAAGCCGCCGTGGAGAAACTGAATACCGGACCCTACGATGCCGCGGTGCTGGACATCATGGGGGTGCAGGGATACCGGCTTCTTGAAATCACCCGCCGCCTGAATCTGCCCACCCTGATGCTCACAGCCCATGCCCTGACACCGGAAAATTTAAAAACCGCCATGGAAAAAGGGGCGGATGCTTACATCCCCAAGGAAAAACTGGTGGACATCTCCGTATTTCTGGCAGATGTATTGACAGCCAGACAGCAGGGCCGCAGAGCCAATGCCGGCTGGTTCGATCTGGTGAAACCGGTGTTTGACAAATTATTCGGACCGGAATGGCAAAAAAAAACAAAAATTGATTTATAAATTTCACCCCCCTTGAGAAAGGGGGATGGATACCTTGAATTCCGCGCCATGGCCTGCGTCCGACTGCAGAACCATTTCCCCGCCCATGTCTTTGAGAAGCACCATGACCCCGGCCAGACCCAGGCCGTGACTCTGGATGGCGTCTTCAATAGACCCGCCTGTGGTGAAATATGTTTCAAAAATCCGCTGGTGATCCGCCCTGGGAATTCCCCGGCCGTCATCTTTCACCCACAGGGTCAGGCAGCTGTTTTTGATCACACCCCGGATATCCACCTGTTTGATCCGATGTTTGAATGCATTGGTGACCAGGTTCCGCAGTATCTGTCTGACTTTGGCCGCATCCAGGCATACACTGGCCTCCCAGGTGGCTTTCTGAAAATGAAGACACACCCCGGCATCACCAATTACTTCCTGCAACTGAAAATAGTTGCCCGCTTTTCTGACCGCATCCGCCACATTCGGATCCGCCAGATCAAAGATCTCCACCAGAACACCTGCCACCAGAGACGCCACGGTAAACTGTGAGCAGACCATGACCCCTTCCCTGGATCGTCCCAGTTCCAGAACATCGTTGACCAGCCGCTGGGTCACCAGCGTATTGCGGACAATCCGGTGGAGGACCTTGATCTGCTTTTCAGTCAAAGACCCGTACATGTCCTGGCGGTCCAGCAGGGATCGGGCACCGGCATTGATCACGGATATCGGCACTTTGAGATCATGGATGAGAATCTCGGTTTTGATGTTGGAGTCAGGTGTCTTGTTCATCACCTCTTAAAATCCTTGCAATTTGATTCAATGATTTTATATAGTGGCAATATCGCATTACCCGATTGTTATACGAAGATACATGAATCTTGTAAAGCCCTTTGGAGTTTTTATGGCGGATCGTGACCTGAAGATCGCTGAACTCGAAAAAAAAATCCAGGCACTGAAAAAAGAAAACCAGCTGCTCAAAAATATCATATATGCAGCTCCAATCCCTATTTTCGTGGTGGACCGCCACCACAAAATCATTCATTTCAACCAGGCCCTGGAAGCGTTGAGTGGTTTTGACGCCAAAGACATGATCGGAACAGATTTGCAGTGGAAAGCGTTCTACGCTGAAAAACGGCCTGTCATGGCGGATTTGATCATTGACAACTCATCGGTGGACCAGATTCTTGCCTTGTACGGTCCTAAACACAAAAAAGCGTTGACCAGCGAATCACTTTTTGCGGCCACCGATTTTTTTCCGGACTTGCCGCCGGACGGAAAATGGCTTTTTTTCACGGCCGCCGGTGTGTTTGACGACAACGGCGACATAGCGGGAGCCGTGGAAACCCTCCAGGACGTCACTGCGGAAAAAGCCAGGGAACAGGAGGTGTACGAACTTTACCAGACCTATCATCAGGTGCTGGAATTCATCCCTTACCCCATTATTCTTTACGATGTCAACGGGCATGTCGTCTATGTAAATCCCGCGTTTTCAACTGTGTTCGGCTGGTCGCTGGACGAAATCAAAGGACAGCCCCTGGGGTTTGTGCCCGATCACCTGAAACAGGAAACCGGACGGATGCTGGACCGGTTCAGACAGGATCAGCGCATTTCGCGTTACGAAACAAAACGGCTCACCAAAGACGGCCGGACACTGGATGTGGTGCTCTGGGCCGCCTTCTGTGCCTGGTCCCCGGACCGGTCCGGAGAGCATTTCGTCATTTTAAGGGATATTACAAACGAAAACCGGCTGGCGGCCAACAACCGCACAATCATGCGAATCAGTGCAGCCCTGCCCGAATATCCGGAACTCGAAGATCTCATGGATTACATCACCCGAGAAATCAAAGGGCTCTTGAACACGGAAGGGGCTGTCGTGCTTTTGTACGATGAGATCAAAAACGACCTGTTTTTTCTCGGCGCATCCTATGATGATTCAGACACGGAACAGCG
>CALGAJ010000287.1 GCA_937951975.1 uncultured Desulfotignum sp. | reverse complement strand
CGCCGATGGTTCCCAGAAGGGTGCCGTCCGGCATCACCACCATGCGGGAGCCTGACGTTCTGGGTGTGGAACCCTGATGAGAAAGAATGGCGGCCAGGGCAAAAGGGGTCCCTGTTTCAAGACAGTCCAGTATCTGCTGATTCGATAATTCCATGGTCAGTTCTTCCCAAAACTGCACCGGGGATACCGGCATGTTTTACAGGAGGAACAAAATCCCCCGTGTCCCATCTGGATAATATCGGTGCGGGTCACGGGTTCTCCGGCCAGCAGCCGGGGCACCACCAGATCGAAAATCGAGGCCCGGTAATACATGACACATCCGGGCAGACCGATCACAGGCACATCATCAATATAAGCCAGCATAAACATGGCACCGGGCAGTACGGGGGCCCCATAGAACATCACGTCACCCCCGGCGTTTCGAATGGCCGCCGGTGTGAGGTCGTCGGGATCCACGGACATGCCGCCCGTGACAGCGATAAATCCGGCCCCGTCATCCACAAACTGCCGGATGGCGGCCACGGTCATGTCCATGTCGTCGGAAACGATTTTTTTGTCCATGATCCGGGAACCCAGTTCTTCAAATTTTTTCTGAACCACCGGTCCGAACCCGTTGTTGATCCGGCCGGAAAACACTTCCGATCCCGTGACCACCAGTCCCACATCCATCCTGGCAAACGGGCGGATATCAATGATCGGAAAAAATTTTTGACACACGTCTTCCGCTGCCATGACATGGGTTTCATCAATGGATAACGGGATCACCCGGGTGCCGGCCAGTTCCTGACCCTCTGTGACGGTCTGGTGGGTATGCAGGGTGGCACAGATCACTTCAGGAACACTGTTGAGCTGTGTCAGACCCGCCACATCGATTTTCAACAGACCGGAAATATCCGCCGTAAATCCCACCTTGCCCTCTTTGGGATCGGAAAGCCGGATGTTTTTTCCGGCAGCGGCCCGGGCGATTCGCTGTGCTGCATCATTTTCGTGGATTTCACCATTGAGACAGGCCACATACACATGCTGTTTACCCAGATCCAGCAACTGGTCCACATCTGCCTCGGTAATGACATGACCTTTTCTGAAGGCCGGTCCCTTGAACAGATCCGGAACGATGCGGGTGATGTCGTGGACCAGTATTTTTCCCACGGCCTCTCTGACGGGTAGCGACTGAACCCGGTCTTTTTCATAATATTTCACAAACAGTTCTCCTCTTATATCAGCCACCCCAAGGCGGTCCGTATTGAATTTTTTTCAAATATCCACTTTCACAGGCATTCTCACAGATGTCAATCCCTTTTCATTGACTGATTCCGATCTCCGGCAGCGGGCAAATCAATATTAAATCGCGTGAACTCGCCCGGCCGGGTTTCAATCCCAATCTCACCGTGATGATCGTGCACGACGTTATGCACGATCCACATTCCAAGTCCGGTGCCCGTTCCCTCGGATTTGGTTGTGAAAAACGGCTCAAATATCCGTGCGCGGACATTCTCGGGGATCCCCGGACCTGTGTCTTCTACAATCAGGCGTACGAAATTTTTGCCGGGACGCGCCACCGTGTCCCCCGCAATCAGTATGCGTTTGTTTTCATCACCATCCGGGTATTTCACATTGAGTGCGTCCCGTGCATTTGTCACCAGGTTCATGACCACCTGCTGAATCTGCTGGCGCCGGCATAAAATGGGCGGCAGATCTTTGCTGATACGCAGACTCAACTCAATATTATCATGCCGAATCACCGTCCGGACAAGGGATATGGTGGACGCAACCACGTCATGAAGGCGGACCGATTCTACAGGCATGTCCTCCTCTGCACGGGCGTACCCGAGTAAATCTTTGATCAAAATATGGATGCGCTCTGTCTGCGTCTGAATCTCTGAGCAGTATTCCCGGATTTCCGGGCTTTGGTTCCCAGCATCAGCGATGAGTTCTGAATAAGCGGAAATCCCCATGATGGGATTGTTGATTTCGTGCGCAATGCCGCCGGCAAAAGTTCCAATGGCCTGAAGTTTCATGGACTGCCGAAGCTTTGCTTCCAACGCGCGTCTTTGACTGATATCACGGGTGGTTCCCTGGATCGCCGCAGGTTTTGCATTGTTTTCAAAGATAACCCTTGCATGCACTTCTATCGGAATCAAGGCGCCATCTTTGTGTCGCAGGCAGGTCTCCAGGATGATGCCCCCGCCCTGGGGCCCTTTTGCTATTTCCTCTCTTATAATCCGTTCCAGTCTTTTCAGTTCCCCGGGACCGACAGACTCTCTCAGGTGCGTACCGGCGAATTCAGATGGCGTGTACCCGGTCATCTTCTCAATGGCAGGATTTACATAGGTGAAGACAAAATCCAGATTCATCTCCCATATGATGTCCAGAGTGTTCTCTGCCAGAAGCCGGTACTGCTCCTCGCTTTTGCGTAAAGCATTTTCAGCCTTTTTCTGGGACGTCAGGTCACGGATGATGCTTACAACGCCGGCATGCCAGCCAAGATCTTTATGCAGTGCCACAACCGTGATTTCAACGGGAACCGCATGTCCGTGTTTGTGTTTGAGCCGGTACTCGCAGCGGAAAACACCTTCTTTCTGCAGAACCGGTTCGCCTGTGGCGCCAAATGATTCAAAGGCGGTTTCATCTTCATGGATCAACGCGGTGGGTTTTCCTATCAGCTCCTCTGATGAGTATCCCAGCATTGATTTCACAGCGGAATTACATCCGACAATCGATCGATTTGAGGGAGACACAATAATCACAGCTTCGCCCAGATTGGCCATGACCGTTTTAAAAAGACGCTCGGTTTTGTTGGCCTGACCGGTCCGGGCCTCAAGGGCAACCCGGGTAAACGCACGCCGGCTCAACCCGTAGACAAGAATGGTGGCTGCGGTGACAAACAGCAACCCTTTGAGGGTCTGGGCCAAGGTTTGTGAAAAATCCGCCGGCAGAAATCGATTCAGGGCCGTGTCTGTGGCGACAATCCAAATAATACTGAAAATAAAAAACAGGCTTGTCACCTGCAAAGCGGTTTTGTTTTTTTGCTCACCATTCATGTGTGCCCCCACTCTTGTTTCATAAACAATCTCAAAAGAGTTAACCGGCCAGGAATCATTCAGATACCAATCTTTCATAGCCATGGGGAGATATTCATGTCAACCCCAAACAAAATATACCGGATAAAATAAGGTTCGGATAAAATTTGAAAAACACTGTACATCAGATGCCAAACTGACATACAAAAGCAGATCAGATGCGCATTGAAAACAAACCGATTTTGGAAAGGAATTTTTCATGATCCAACCGACTCCATCGACAACGGAAGCGGATGCCGGCGCATTGAGAATTTTCAATGTTCAGACCCGGGCCTGCCAGGAACAACCCGAGATTGCTTTGAAACAACGGCTGGCGCTCCTCAAAACCATTGAACACATTTTAATTGAAAACGATCAGGCCATCTGCGAAGCCGTTCATGCGGATTTCGGGAACCGGTCGTTTCACGAAACCCGGATACTGGAAATCACGCCCAGTATCCTGGGGCTGCGGCACACCCGCAGGAAGCTGAAAAAATGGATAACACCCCAGCGCCGGCAGGGTTCCATGATCTTTTTAGGCGGCCGGAACCGGGTCATCCCCCAGGCCAAGGGGGTTGTGGGTATCATCACACCCTGGAACTATCCGCTGTTTCTGGCCATCAGTCCCATGACCAGCGCCCTGGCCGCCGGCAACCGGATCATGGTGAAACTGGCCGCCAATTCCCGGCATCTGTGCCGCCTGCTGCATGACAGATTCTCCCGGAAAATCGACCCGGCGTTTGTCAGTTTTCATCCCGGGGTGTCTGCCGGCACCTTTTCCGGATTGCCTTTCAACCACCTGGTGTTCACCGGTTCTCCCCAAACGGGAAAAACCGTCATGAAAACCGCAGCCAACAATCTGGTGCCGGTCACCCTGGAGCTGGGGGGCAAATCCCCGGTGATCCTGGCCGATGATTTCGACATGGCCAAAGCGGTGAAACGGATCCTGTTCGCCAAGCTCATGAACGCCGGGCAGACCTGCATTGCGCCTGACTATATCTTTGTCCCGAAAAACCATATCGATGCGTTCATTCAAGCGGCGCAAACCGTGGCCCGGCAGCTTTATCCGGACATTGCCTCTTCCGACTACACAGCCATCATTGATCAACAGGCATTTGACCGGCTCATGGACACGCTGGCAGATGCCGGGAAAAAAGGCGGCCGGGTGATCCCTCTGCTGGACGGGCCGGACACCATTCTGGAACACAAAAAAATATCCCCCATGATCGTGACCGAGACCATCCCGGCCATGCGCATCATGCAGGAAGAGATCTTCGGTCCCATTCTGCCGGTGATTCCCTATACCTCCATCAAACCGGTGATCGATTATATCAATGACCGGCCCCGGCCCCTGGCCCTGTATCTTTTCACCCGTGACCGGCGCCTGTCAGATACCGTGATCTCACACACCCGCTCCGGAGGGGTCGCCGTCAATGACTGCGCCCTTCACGCCGTCCAGCACGATCTGCCGTTCGGCGGCATCGGCAACAGCGGCATGGGGCATTACCATGGCAAGGAGGGATTTCTGGAGTTTTCCAAACTGCGGCCGGTGTTTCACCAGGCCCCGTTCTCTTCCACCGCGGCTTTGACCCCGCCTTATGGGGTTCTTGCCGCCAGGCTCTACCAGGCCATTAAAAAAATCCCCTGGCTGTCCTGATTCAGTTGCGGTCCGGGGGGTCAGCCGGGTCAAACCCGTTTTCCACCAGAATGGCCATAAGGCCGTCATAAGCTGTTTTCAACAGCCGGCCGCAGGTTTCCGGATCCGGGGCCGGGTAATGATCCCCGGCAATGTCGGCGCATGCGGTTCCCCCGCATGTTCTTGTCTGGTCGATGAAAAACGAGGCAAAGGCATCCTGCATGGGAATCAGCCGGTCCTGGTCCCCCGCTGACATCATGGCCAGGATCCCCATGCCGCCGGTCAGAATGCCGCATTGCCCCTGTGCCATGCCTGCCCCCATGCACAGCCCGCCGCTGAAATCAACCAGGGCCGGATTCTGTTCCCCCCACATATCGAGCACCATGATCACCATGATCTGGGTGCAGCAGTATCCCTGGTGCTTCAACTTCAACAACTGGATATTATCCATGATGGGTCTCCCAAGGTCTGTTGTGTCAATTTTTGGTTATTTATAGTTACTATTTGTCTTTTATAAAAAAAATTATCTGTAAAAATCATAAAAAACTTCAATTTTTAACAACAATTATGATAGAAATTCACCAGATATGCAAGATCTGGATACCACCTGATCCACAAATTGAACCCATAAAATAAAATCAAACCGACCGGGCAACCACCGGTCCCGATTTTTACTTTCAGGAGAACCCATCCCATGAGACCCAGAAAAATGTGGCTGAACATCAATGGCGCAGACCGTATGGTGGTCTGCGATCCGGAAACCGACACCCTTGCCCGGGTGCTGCGCCGTTTGGGCCTGACCAGTGTCAAGGTCGGCTGTGACACGGGCGTGTGCGGCTCCTGTTCCGTCATTCTCGACGGCAGACTAATCCGGTCCTGTGCCAGGAAAATGAATAAAGTCGAGGAATACACCCGCATCATCACCCTGGAGGGGATCGGTACCCCGGACCATCTCCACCCGCTCCAGGTGGCATGGATGCATCACGGGGCGGTCCAGTGCGGGTTCTGTTCCCCGGGATTCATCGTTTCCGCCTATGCCCTGCTGCTGGAAAACGATGCCCCCACCCGGGAACAGGTCCGGGACTGGTTCCAGAAACACCGGAACGTGTGCCGCTGCACCGGATACAAACAACTGGTGGATGCGGTCATGGACGCGGCCCGGGTGGTCCGGGGAGAAGTCTCCATAGACGAGATCACCTGTCCGCCGCCTAAAGACAATGAATGCTATGGCAAACCCCTGGTCAGGCCGGGTGCCCTGGCCAAGGTCACGGGCCTGGCCGACTACGGGGAGGACATTGCCCTGAAAATGCCGCCGGAAACCCTGCACGTGGCCGTGGTCCAGCCAAGAGTGGCCCACCACGCCAGGATCCTGGATATCGACACCGGTGAGGCCCTGAAGATGCCCGGGGTGGTCAAGGTGATCACCCACCAGGATATCAAGGCCAACGGCGGGACCAACCAGATGGCCGAGGCCAACCTGCATGAACGGTCCACCGTGACCCTGCCTTCCCGGAAAATCCTGTGCGACGACAAAATCTTCCGGTACGGGGATGTGGTGGCCCTGGCCATCGCTCACCCCCCGGCCCAGGCCCGGGCCGCCGCCGCCAGGGTCACGGTCAGGGTGGAGCCGCTCCCGGAATACCTCACCTATCTGGATGCGGTCATGCCCGATGCCGTAAGGGTCCACGACGACACCCCCAACCTGTTCTGCTGCCAGCCGGTGCTCAAGGGGGATGCCCTGACCGATGCGGAAACCGTCCCGGATATCCTGGACCATTCCGCATGCAGTGTGGAGGGCAGTTTTCATTCCTCCCGAGAACCCCACCTGTCCATCGAGGGATGCACGGTCCAGGCCTATTTTGACGAAGACGACTGCCTGACCTTTCAATGCAAGTCCCAGGGACTGTACACCTCCATCAGCCGTATCGGGTCATCCCTCGGCGTTCCCAGAGACAAGCTGCGGGTGATCAACAATTTCACCGGCGCCAGTTTCGGCTGGTCCACCAATGCGGGGGACCTGTGCCTGGCCGGGGCCGCGGCTGTCGCCGTGAACGGCCCGGTGGCCCTGTCTTTGAGTTACGAGGAACACCAGCACTTCAGCGGCAAACGGTGCCCTTCCTATTCCAACGGCCGGGTGGCCTGTGATGAAAACGGGCGGATCACCGCGGCCGAGTTCGACATCGGGCTGGACCACGGGGCCTATTCCTGGGGCGGGGACCATGTGATGGAAAAACCGGTGCGGTTCGCGTTCTTTCCCTACAAGGTCCCCCATGTGGCCGGCATGTGCCGTGTGGCCAACACCAACCACACCTTTGGCACGGCCTACCGCAGCTATGGGTCCCCCCAGGCCTACACCATGTCCGAAGCCCTGATGGACATGCTGGCCGAAAAAATGAACATCGACCCGTTCGAATTCCGCTGGATCAACATCGCCCGGCCCGGGGACACCAACATCAACAGCCATGCGTTCAAGGAATATCCCATGAAAGAGATGATGGAAAAGATGCGGCCCCATTATGAAAAAGCCGTGGCCGACGCCAGGGCTGCGGACACCCCGGAAAAACGCCGGGGCGTGGGCCTGGCCTGGGGCGGATTCAACGTCACCGAAGGCGGTACGGACCAGTGCACCGTGGTGCTGGAACTGGACAGCGATGACCGGATCCTCAAGTATGACACCTGGCAGGACCTTGGCCAGGGCGGGGATGTGGGGTCGCTCATGGTTACCCTGGAAGCGCTGAAACCCATGGGCGTGACCCCGGACCGGGTCCGGCTGTGCCAGAACGATACCGGCATCTGCCCGGACTCCGGCATGTCTGCCGCCAGCCGGTCCCACTACATGAACGGCCATGCCACGAAAATGGCGGCGGACAAACTCATGGCCGCCATGAAAAAACCGGACGGCACGTTCCGGACCCACGCGGAAATGACCGCGGAAAACATCGACACCCGGTATGAAGCCACCTATACCTGTACCGTGGATCCCTCCATCACCCGCCTGGATCCCAACACCGGGGTCGGGGACCCCACCCCGGCCTACACCTATGTGCTGAACATGGCAGAGGTGGAAGTGGACACCGCCACCGGAAAGACCACCGTGATCAGGTTCGTATGTGTCTATGATGTGGGGAAGGTGGGCAACATCGCCGCGGTGAGCGGCCAGGCCTATGGCGGCATCTCCCACTCCATCGGGTTTGCTCTGAGCGAGGACTACAGTGACGTGAAAAAACACACCAACATCGCCAAAAGCGGGGTACCCTATATCAAGGACATCCCGGACCACATCGTCCTGATTCCCTGTGAAAACCCCAGAACAGACGGGCCGTTCGGGTCCTCCGGCGCATCGGAAGCGTTCCAGTCCTCGGGACACGTGGCCGTGATCAACGCCATTTACAACGCCTGCAGGGTCCGGATCTTCGATCTGCCGGCCCGGCCGGAAAAGGTCAAGGCCGGTCTGGATGCCCTGGCTGCGGGCACCCCGTTGCCGCCCCCGAAAAAGTATTTCCTGGGGTCGGACCTGTACGAGGAACTGGAAAACATCAAGGCCAATCCCGTGAAATTCCGGGGGCACGACATGTTCAAATCCCTGGGGGATGAAGACGGGGCCCGGTTCTTCTGATGCCCGACTCCTTTGCCATGTCAGGAAAACAGGCCGTCCGCGGATGCCTGCGGGATGAACCCGCCTTCTGCACGGCGGCCTGCCCGTTTCACCTGGATGTGCCGGCCCTGGTCACCAAAATCGAGCGGAAAGCGTTCAACGCGGCGTTCAGGGCCTATCAGAATGCCGTGGGGTTTCCCGGCATCGTGTCCCGCCTGTGTGACCACCCCTGCCAAACAGTGTGCATCCGCACCCGGGTGGACCAGGCTGTTTCCATGAGGCTGCTGGAACAATCGCTTTTGGACCTGGCCACCCGGACCGATCCTTACGCGTTCAACCTGCCGGACAAGGACCGGCGGATCGCCATTGTGGGGGCCGGCCCGGCCGGCCTGGCCTGTGCCCTGGGCCTGTGCCGGAAAAAATATGACGTAACCCTGTTCGACCGGCAGAAAACCGTGGGCGGACACCTGGCAGACCGGCTGCCCGAAGCTGTCTACCTGGCGGATATCCACCAGCAGTTCATGAACGAGACCTATACCCTGGTTCACCGGGAGATCCGGGACCTCGCACCGATCCTGGCGGAATTTGATGCCGTGTTCGTGGCCACCGGAGCCGGGGGGGAGACGTTCGGCCTGGTTCCTGACCGGGGGGAAAACCAAGCGGTTCCCGGGGCTGCTGCCACTGCCTGTCCCGGCGTGTTCATGGGCGGGGGAGTGACCGGCAGCAACACCTGTGAAGCCATTGCCGACGGCCTGTCCGTGGTTCAGGCCATAGAGGCGTATCTCAAGGTGGGCCGCATGGACACCCCGGCCCGGCAACGGAGTACCCGCCTCAAAAAGGACCCGGCAGACATTGCGCTGTGTCCCGCCACCGTGCCGTCCGGCGGCACCGCCTATACCGGGGAAGAGGCCGTGGCTGAGGGCCGGCGGTGCGTCAAATGCGTCTGCGATGCCTGTCTCCGGTACTGCGACCTGATGGGGCATGCCGGCAAGTCCCCCAAAAAGGTGGTGGATGACGTGGAAGCCACGCTTCACCCCGGCACCCTGGCCGGAGACGGCACCATTGCCAAGCGGTTCATCGCCTCCTGCACCCATTGCGGGCTGTGCCGGACCGTGTGCCCTGTGCACATCGACATGGGGGAGTTCCTGGCGGTGAGTCACCAGGCCCTGGTGGAAAAAGGCGCCATGCCCTGGGCATTTCATGAATTTTTCCTCAAGGACATGGATTTCAGCAACTCCGGCCGGGCCGCTCTGGTCCGCCCGCCCCCGGGCAATGCCGAATCCTGCAAATACCTGTTTTTTCCCGGATGCCGCCTGGGGGCCTCGGATCCCCGGTATGTGACCGCCGCCTATGAAGCCCTGCTGTCGGCACTGCCGGATACGGGCCTGATGCTCGGGTGCTGCGGGGCCCCGGCCCGGTGGGCCGGAGAGGAGCCGCGCCTCCGGGATGTCCTGGAAAACATCCGCCGCCAGTGGGAAGCCCTGGGCCGGCCGGCACTGGTGTTTGCCTGTCCCACCTGCCGGCAGATGATCCGGCGGCACCTGCCGGACATCCCCGGGACATTCCTGTATCCGCTGCTGCAGGACGCTGGTTTGACGGGGTTGATTGGCACAAAGCACCCGGGGCCGCCGCCGGTATCAGGCATGGAATCTTGCAGCCCGGCGAACCCGCATGAAAACCGCCGTCCAATGCCCCCTTTCGAGGGCTGGTTTGAGGACCGGACAGTCTGCGTGTTCGATCCCTGTGCCAGCCGGGAGGAACCTGCACTCCAGCAATCGGTCCGGGACCTGGTGACCGCAGCAGGGTATGTGCTGGACCCGTTGCCCATGGAAAAACACCTGGCCCAGTGCTGCAGCCGGGGCGGGCAGATTGCCGTTGCCAGTCCCGGATATGCCCGGGAGATCGTGAAATCCCGGATCGGCCAGCGCCCGCACCCCTATGTGACCTATTGCATCAACTGCCGGGACATTTTTGCTTCGGCGGGCAAACCCGCCATGCACATTCTGGACATCCTTTTCACCCTGAACGGGCCGGACCGGCCACCGCCGAACCTGACTCAACAGCACAACAACCGGGTCCGGCTCCAATCCCTGGCCCTGGAAACCTTCTGGAACGAGACCCGCGACATGGCACAGATGGACTCTTTGAACGGCATCGCCCTTCACATCCCGGAACCGGTCCTGGAAGATCTGGACAAAAAAATGATCCTGGCCTCGGATATGGAAACCGTGGTGGCCCACTGCGAAACCACGGGCCGGAAAATCCTGGATCCGGAAACCGGGCTGTTCACCGGCCACCTGAAGATCGGCCACATGACCTTCTGGGCCTTATACCGCGCGGACAAAAGCCGTCCGGACACCAAACGGTTCGAACTGGTGAAGGGATACGGACACCGCATGGAAATATTGGAGGAGTGACCCGTGACCCATGATCCTGATGAAAAAATCTGCCTTTTATGCAAAAAAACAATGGTCAAACAAAAAACCGATTTCGCCTATCTCGGACACAGCTTTCATACCGATGTGCTGCGCTGCCCGGACTGCGGCCAGGTATACATCCCCGAAGATCTGGTGAATTCCCGGATGAAAGAAGTGGAGACCCTGCTTGAAGACAAATAACACACCACCGGCTGCCGGCAAAGAGATCATCCGCCGCACCTTTTCGGTCTGCCCGGTCTGCCTGAAGCGGATCCCGGCCTACCATGTCCAAAAAGCGGATGCGGTTTTCATGGAAAAAAAGTGCCCGGAACACGGGTTTTTCTCCACCCCGGTCTGGCGCAATCATGTTCCCATCACAGAGTGGATCGGGGATGTCCCGGAAATCCGGGACGGGGAGAACCTGAACTGCCCCCATGCCTGCGGGCTGTGCCCGGATCACCAGCGGGAAACCTGCTGCGTGCTCCTGGAGATCACCGGGCGGTGCAACCTGCACTGCCGGTTCTGCTTTGCCGATGCAGCCCCGGCACCGGATCCCCCGTTAACAACCGTCAAGGCATGGCTGGACCAGCTGGCTGTTCCCGGCAAAACCCTGGTGCAGCTGTCCGGCGGAGAACCCACGGTGAGAGACGACCTGCCTGAGATCATCCGTCATGCCAGACAGGCCGGGTGCGCCCATGTGCAGCTGAACACCAACGGCATCCGGCTGGGGCAGGACCGGGGATATGCCGGACACCTGGCAGATGCCGGGCTGTCTTTTGTCTTTCTCCAGTTCGATGGAATGAATGATGAGGTCTATAGGACGCTTCGGGGAAAACCACTCCTGGACATCAAAAAGAAAGCCCTCACCCATTGCGGAGAATGCGGCATCGGGGTGACCCTGGTGCCTACCCTGGTGCCGGAGGTCAATGTCCACCAGATCGGGGCCATCATCGATTACGGGATCTCCCTGTCCCCTTGGGTGAGGGGGGTGCATTTCCAGCCGGTCAGTTTTTTCGGCCGGATTCCCCAGATGCCCTTGGATCAGATGCCCTCGGACCGGATGCGCCTGACCCTGGACCAGCTCATGGCGGAGATCGAAACCCAGACAGGCGGACGGATCACCAGACAGCACCTGCTCAGCTCCCGGTTCAATCACCCGTTGTGCAAGTTCCACGGGGAT
>CALGAJ010000286.1 GCA_937951975.1 uncultured Desulfotignum sp. | reverse complement strand
TATTCTGTGGGACAGTCACACCTATACCCGGCAGACAACCAGCACCCAGTATAAAAACGTCATTTTCTTTCACAACGACACACAGCGGCAACAGGCTGAAGCCTCGAAAAAGGCCCTGGAACAACGCACCGGCAGGATCGTGCAGACCGCTATCCTTCCGGTGAAGTCTTTCACCCTTGCCGAAGATTACCACCAGAAATACCTGTTAACACATTCCGCCCTGAAATCTTTTCTCGCTCGATATCAGAAGCACGGAATCGACATCGTGAATTCAACCGCCGCGGCCCGTCTCAACGGGTATGCCGGAGGCAACGGCACCCGGGAACAGCTGTTACGCGAGATCCACCTGCTCGGACTGGATGACAGCGAAAAAAAGGGGCTGGAAAAACGGGTGGGCGGATAGTATTTACAGACAGATAACATGGACAAAGGAGGATCGCATGCAGGAAAAGTGGCAGTATCAAAATTATGAGATCCAGGAAGGCTTGAAACCCGGCAGTCAGACCTTCCGGTATTTTTTTGAAATTTTTCAAAACGGCGGGAAAAAATGCAACTACTGTGTCTGGATTTCAGATGATGCGCTGGAAAATTTTGCCCCTTCCCGGGAATTTGATGATGTGGTTGCCTCGCAAAAACAGGCCTGGCACGACTGGGTAAAGGAAAAAATCGACGATCAGGACTTTCGGAACCGGGCATTGAAAATTGACAGGCAAGGCTCACAGGAAATCAACCTGTCCGAGATGTCCGAACATATCCGCCCTGATTGAAAAGTCAGGCCTGTCGGCACTGTCGCCGGAACGCCTAGGCCGGAGACCTGGATGGGCATCTTTCCATAAACCACGTTTATGTCCCGTCCGGGTCCGGCGGCGGGCCGTAAAAATGGCCCTTGACACAGACCTGAGTCCGGGTTCAAGATAAGAAATAATTACCTGTACCAGGAGCCGGCCCATGAAACGGGGGAAAAAAATCATTTTTGTGTCCCATTGCCTGTTAAACGTGAATGTCAAGGTGATGGGACTGGCTGATCACCCGGCTGCGGTCAGGGATCTGGTCTGTTTTCTGATAGACCATGACACGGCCATGGTGCAGCTTCCCTGCCCGGAATCTGAAATCCTGGGGCTGTGCCGGTGGGGCCATGTGAAAGACCAGCTGGCATATCCGTTTTTTAAAGACCGCTGCCGGCACCTGCTGGCCCCGTTCATCCGCCAGATAAAGATGTACCGGGAAAACGGGTATTATCTCAAGGGAGTCGTCGGCGTAGACGGCAGTCCCAGCTGCGGGGTGCATAAAACCTGCCGGTCCACCCGGTGGTCCGGTGATTTTCTGGACAAGGAAGACACCTGGAAAAAAATTCAGAGCCTGGAGTGGCGGGCGGAACCCGGCATCTTTATGGAAACATTCCAGGCGCTGCTAACGGAAAACAAAGAGCCCCTGGATTTTTTCGCCGTGGATGAATCCGACATCGACACTTCTCTGACCAGTCTGTGCCAGACACTCTCCCCCCTTCTCCTGAAAGATTAGCCCGGATCCGTCCACACTGCCGGACATTTTGGCCCCCATATCAATTTTTTCTATACATCCGCTCATTTCCATCCATATTAACAATTTGACTGTCTGGTTTCCGGTCCATAAAATCGTTTCTTCCAAATTAATCCAACGATGAAAGGAACACCGTGATGAAGAAAAACCTGTTTACCTCATTGATAATGGCCCTGGCCGTTACTGCTGTCACCTGGAACCTTGCCGCTGCCGGGGACAGCCAGTGGTCGAAAATCGAACAAAGCGGCAAAATTACCGTGGGCAACTGCCCGGAATACCCGCCGTTTTCATTCAGGAACACCAGCGGGAAGGTGGAGGGGTTTGACACCGATTTCGCCCATGCCCTGGGGCAAGCTCTGGGCGTTGACGTGGTCATGAAGGATACGGCCTGGGAAGGTCTGGTGGCCGGCATGAAAAAAGGGGATCACGACATCGTCATCTCCTGCATGTCTCCGGAAGAAGCTACCCAGGCATCTGACAGTGTGAACATGAGCAACCCCTACTACCGGCTCAGTGAAATCATCGTCACCCGGTCCGATGTCACGGACATCACCGCCAAGGAAGACCTGGCCGGCAGAATCGTGGGGGTCCAGGCCAACAGCACCAGCGAAGTGGCCGGGGACAGCCTGGCGGACATGGGCATCAAGGTCAAAGACATCCGGCGCTACAACCGCAACTCCGAAGCGCTCATCGACCTGAAGAACAAGCGGGTGGACGCCGTGGTGGTGGGATTTGCCTATGCCGCCACCAAGGTCAAGGACAGCCCGGACCTGAAAATCATCAATGATCCGGTGCGGTCTGTGGACATTGTGGTGGTTCTTGACCACGGGGAAGATGAACTGACCGAAAAGATCAACCAGGCCATTGACACGGTGAAGTCCAATGGAGAATTTGACCGGATCCATGACAAATGGCTGGCCCTGTAGCAGACCATGTCCCTTGATTTTTCGTTTCTGATTCCCTACATCCCCCAGCTGGCAGCGGCCGCCCGGGTAACGCTTTTCATCGGCGTATCCTCTTTTGTGCTGGCGCTGGCCGTATCCGTGCTGGTGGGGGTACTCCGGTCCGGCCGGCTGCCCTGGATCGCGGATTTCCTGCTGGGGGTGTACGTGGAGATCTTCAGGAACACCCCTTTGCTGATCCAGCTGTTTTTCATCTATTACGGCCTGCCCACCTTCGGCATTGTCCTGACCCCTGTCACGGCAGCCGTGATCGGCCTGTCCCTGAACTCCGGGGCCTATATGTCCGAGGTGGTGCGGGCCGCCATCAGCTCGGTGAACAAAGGGCAGTACGAGGCGGCCTTCTGCCTGGGATACAGCCGCTATCAGGTATTTCTGCATATCGTTCTGCCCCAGGCCTTCCGCATCGCTTTGCCAACTCTCATGAACTACTTCACCACCATGATCAAGGAAACCTCCCTGGTGTCGGTGCTGTCCATTGCAGAGCTCACCCGGGTGGGCAGCCAGATCTATGCAAGGACCTTAAGTCCCTTTGAAATCTACATCACCATCGGGGCGGTCTATTTTGTCATGACCTACAGCGTGGCCCTGGTTTCCCGGTGGATCGAGAAAAAGGGGATCAAATGGACCCCCTGATTCGTGTGGACCATATCAGCAAATCCTATGGCAGCCATGTGATACTCAAGGATATCAGCCTGGAGATCCGCCAGAGAGAAATCCTGGCGGTCATCGGTCCTTCCGGTGCCGGCAAGAGCACCTTTATCCGGTGCATCAACGGCCTGGAGCAGGTGGACAGCGGATCTGTCAGCGTACACGGCCAGACCGTCACCTCTTCGGCCAGCGTGGCCGGCCGGGTGGGCATGGTATTCCAGCAGTTCAACCTGTTTCCCCACTACACGGCCATTGACAATATCGCCGCCCCTTTGCAAACCATCAAAAAAATGTCCCGCTCCCGGGCAAGGGAACGGGCTGCCGAACTGCTGGCGTCCGTCAAACTGTCAGACAAGGCCCTTCAGTATCCCGCCACCCTGTCCGGGGGGCAGCAGCAGCGGCTGGCCATTGCCAGGGCTTTGTCCATGTCCCCGGACATCATGCTGTTTGACGAACCCACCTCCTCCCTGGACCCGGAACTGGCCCATGAGGTGTTTGACACCATTCAGACCCTGGCCGAACGCCACATGACCCTGGTCCTGGTCACCCACCAGATGAACATGGTGAAACATTTCGCGACCCGGGTCCTGTTTCTTGAAAACGGCGGCATCTTTTTTGACGGCACATTCGAGGATCTGACCGGTGCCGCCGACCCGCGCATCAGACAATTTCTAAAAAAAATTTACCCATGATCCTAAAGATGGTATAACCCCGGCAGCTGGATCGAAAAAAAGAGACGCTCAAATCCAGAAGACAGCGCTGACCTGATGCACCGCTGTTTACCTTAAGATTCCCGGGGAGCTTTTGCGACACAACCATGCCGGATACCGACAGACTGGAACAGATACAGCAGTTTCTCACAGATACCGGGTGGGTCTCCCCTCCTTTTTCCGTGACATTTCTGGCGGCCGGGGAATACAATGCCAATTACCGGGTCGACTCCGATGCCGGCCCGCATGTGCTGCGCATCAACCACGGCAGCCAGCTGGGCCTGGGAGATGATCAGATCGCCTATGAATACCAGGTGCTGACAGCCCTGGCCGACTCCGGAGTCACTCCGAAACCCCTGGCCTGCCACCCCCGGCCCGATCCCCTGGGCGGCGGGGCCCTGCTCATGGAATTCATTCCGGGCAGGCCCCTGGATTACGGCCGGGACCTGGAAACCGCGGCCCGCATCTTTGCCCGGGTCCATACCGTTCCGGTGCCGGAGGGCCTCATTGTCCAGGCCGATCCCGTCACCGCCATTGCCCGGGAAAGTCATGGCCTGATCCACCGGTTTGCCGACCATCCCATGAAAAAAGAACAGGCACAGATCCTGTCCTACCATGACACCGTCCAGGCCCTGGCCGTGGAGACCCGGCCCCTGTTTGAAGCAGAACCTCTGTGCCTGGTGAACACGGAAGTGAACTCCGGCAATTTTCTCATCCGCCCGGAACAAGGCTGCCTGGTGGACTGGGAAAAGGCCGTGGTCTCCTGCCGGTATCAGGACCTGGGGCATTTCATGGTCCCCACCACCACGCTGTGGAAAACCGATACCGTCCTGGGACGGGAAGACCGGCAGCGTTTTCTTTCCGTGTATCATGACCTGGCCTGTCCGGACATCCCGTTTGACGAACTGGCGGAAAAATCACGGGTCATGGAACAGACCATCCTGCTGCGGGCCCTGTCCTGGTGCTTCATGGCCTGGTATGAGTATACACAGACCGACCGGCCCATCCGGAACCCGGACACCTTTGCCAAAATCCAGCAGTATGTGTCGGATATCCCATGGATATTGAACTCCGTCACATAAGCAAGCGGTTTAACACCCAAGCCGTTCTGGAAGACATCTCCTGTGACGTCCGGTCCAGCGAACTGATTTCCATTGTGGGGCCGTCCGGGGCGGGCAAGACCACCCTGCTCAACATCATCGCCGGACTGGAGACCCCGGACAAAGGGGACGTGATATTTTCCGAACCCGTGAACCGGCATCATCCGGTCATTATCGTGTTCCAGGACTATGTGCTGTTTCCCGCCATGACCGTGCGGGACAATATCGGCTTCGGGCTCAAAGCCCGGCACGTGAAAAAACCGCAGATCACCGAGCAGGTGGACCGGATGCTGGAATATTTTCAGCTGGCCCCCCATGCAGATCAGTATCCGGCACAGCTGTCCGCCGGGCAGAAACAGCGGGCCGCCATTGCCAGGGCCATGATCGTGAACCCGGCCGTGCTGCTGCTGGATGAACCCTTTGCCAACCTGGACCGGAACCTGAAAATGGAAACGGCCCGGTTTATCCGAACCACCCAGCAGGCCTTCGGCATTCCCACCATCAGCGTGACCCATGACCTGGAAGAGGCGTTTGCCATGTCCGACCGTATCGGGGTTCTCCTGGACGGTCGGCTCCAGCAGTTTGACACCCCCCGGCAGGTGTATTTTCACTCAGCTACACCGGCTGTGGCCCGGTTTCTGGGGCCGGTCAACGAAATTCCCCCGTCGATGTTTGAGCGGTTCCAGGTGGATGAGTCGATTGCCGGTCCGCTGAACGGCAGGCCGCTTGCGGCCCGGCCGGAAAACCTGGTGATCACGGCGGATTCGGACGGGGCCGGCCGCATCACGGACAAAACCTTTGCCGGCCATTACACCGTGTATCAGGTGGCGGTGCCGCCGCATACCTGCACCATATACAGCCAGAACGACCGGTTTGACAAAGACCAGCAGGTGTCGCTGCATTACCGGCCCTTTTAAAGTGTAAGTGTTGACCCGATTTTCAGACAGGCAGATTACATATTTTAAACCCATTTTTTAGAAAGGAGTTCTCATGATCCTGCGACTGAACCGTATCCTTTTACCGGTAATCCTGCTGATGCTGTTTTCCCCTCTGTTTAACCTGCCGGCCCGGGCATCCGG
>CALGAJ010000285.1 GCA_937951975.1 uncultured Desulfotignum sp. | reverse complement strand
ATGTCGGTGGCGGATTTCATCCAGACCGATCTGGCCTATGCCCCGCCGTTCAGCCCCACCTGGGACCCGATGCTGACCGCAGCGATCCAGCTGGAAAAAAAATTATAATCCATGCCGGGCTGCGGCAATGCCCTCGGCCTCGTTTACCCGGGTCAGCAGCAGCCCGCCGATGATAAAAAACAGGATTACCACGGCAACCCCGGCCCGCTGGGAGTCAAACATCTGGGTCAGCACCCCCAGAAACAGGGGCCCCATAAATGCGGTGAGTTTTCCGGAAAAGGCAAAAAAACCGAAAAACTGATTTTCCTTGTCTTTGGGCACCAGCCGGCCCAGAAGTGACCGGCTGGCGCTCTGGTTGGGACCGGCAAAAAAACCCACCAGGATGCCTGAAACCCAGAACCAGGTTTTATCCGGGGCTATTGCCGCCATGAGCGCGGCTACGGCCAGCACCCCGTTGCTGACCTGAATGGTGGTTTTCCCCCCCAGCCGGTCATCGAACATGCCCATGACCAGTGCCCCGATCCCGGCCGCCACATTGAGCACAATCCCGAAAATCATGATTTGATGAAAGCTGAACCCGAATGTGCCGGCCGCATAGATACCACCAAACGCGAACAGGGTGACCAGCCCGTCATTATAGATCATCCGGGCCACCAGAAGATGGACAATCTGCCGGTACCGGCGGATGTCTTTAAGGGTGTTCTTCACATCCGACACGGCCGTGTGAATGATGCGGATCCGGCCTGACCCCACCGAAGGGCGTGTTTTGGGCACCCATACAAACAGCGGGATGGAAAACACGGCAAACCACGTTGCCACCAGCAGACAGGTGGCCCGGATATGGGCCCCGGTTTCAATGGAAACACCGAACCAGGGCACGGCCGGGCTGATGAATCCTGAAAAAGCCACGACCAGGGCGGCCAGGCCTCCCAGATATCCCACGCCCCATCCCACACCGGATATCCGGCCGATATTTTTCGATGTGGCAATGTCCGGCAGATAGGCATTGTAAAACACATTGGCAAACTCAAACGCGATATTGGAAACTACAAACCAGAAAAGGGCCGGATAGATCTGGCCGGGCACAATCCAGTAAAGTACGGCTGTGCCGGCCACCGTGACCGCAGTGGATACGAACAAAAGCGGTTTGCGCAACCCGCCCTGGTCTGCCAGGGCCCCCAGTATGGGGGAAAAAAATGCCACACAAAGGGCGGTCAGGGTCACGCCTCTGGACCAGAGGGCCGTGCCTGTCACCGGGTCCGGTGCAATAGTGGATACAAAATAGGTGCTGTAGACAAATGTCACCACCAGGGTGGTGTAGGCGGAATTGGCAAAATCAAACACCACCCAGCTCAACACCGTGCGTTTATCTGCCGGGGATGCGATCATGCCACAGGCAGGTCCAGGCCTTCCAGTGCCAGAAGCTGCTGTTTCACATCCAGTCCGCCGCCGAACCCGGTCAGGCTGCCGTCTTTTCCGATCACCCGGTGGCAGGGGATAATGATGGGAATCGGATTTTTCGCATTGGCCATACCCACGGCCCGGGCCGCTTTGGGATTTTTGATCCGCCGGGCCAGCTCCCCATAAGAGATGGTGGTCCCGTACGGTACTTTGGCCAGGGTTTCCCACACCCGGCGCTGAAACGGTGTACCGCCAAGGGAATATTCCAGGGAAAACCGGGTCAGGGTTTTGCTGAAATACCGGTCCAGCTGAAACAACACATCAGAAAACGGCTGGGTCTCATGGATCCAGTCCGGGGCCGGTGAAATCGCTGATTTTCCTTTGGGAAAATGGATGAATTCCAGTTTTTGTTCACCGCCCACCAGCAGTCGGCCCACCGGGGAGTCATAATAACAAAAAAACATATCCGCTCCTTTGTGTGATCACTTGAAATTCATCCCTGACCTTTATCAGAGAATGATTTGGAAAGAAACGGGTATTTTTAAATTTTGGGTTTGAATAACATCCGCGTTATCCGTATAATCCATCCATGGAAATTGAACTGGTTGAAATCCGGGATCATCTGTGTTCCCACCCCCCGTTCCGGAACCTGCCCCGGCATGTGGTGAATGACCTGGTGCCGCAGATAGAAGTGTCTTACTATCAGGCAGGCACCATGATCCTGGAAAAAGGGCAGGACAATCATCACCTGTTTTTTATCCGCAGCGGGGCCGTGGAAATTCTGCGAAGCTCGGGCGAACTGTACATCCAGATGGGAGAAGGGGAATGTTTCGGCCAGTTTTCGCTTTTGAGAAAAAAAAAGGTCCGGTATCCGGCCCGGGCCATCGAGGACTCTTTGCTGTATAAAATCCCGGATGCCCCGTTCCAGGAACTGGCGGACACCTATGACCGGTTTGCCGACTTTATGGAGGAAGAGCACAGTGTCCGGCTGAAAAATGCCCTGGGCCGGTCCGGGCAGGCAAGCCGGAATCCATTGATGATTTCTAAAATTCACAAGCTGATTCCCCGGAAAATCGTCACGGCCTCACCGGACATTTCCATTCAGCAGGCCGCCGTGATCATGACACAGAACCGGGTGTCTTCCCTGGTTCTGGTGCCGGACGATCCGGAGCAGGATCCGTCTCCGGTCACCGGGCTGATCACGGACCGGGATCTGCGCAAACGGGCCATTGTTCCGGGCCTGCCCTTATCCACTCCTGTGCGGGAGATCATGTCCACGAATGTCATCACCCTTCAGGCCGAAGCATACGCATTTGAAGCCATGCTCACCATGATGCGTCACAATCTTCATCATCTGCCGGTACTGGATGAAAACCGGCCCATAGGCGTGATCACGGTGGCGGATCTGGTGAGATATGAATCCCATGGATCGGTTTATCTGGTGGGGGATATTTTTCGGCAGAATGATGTGGACGGGCTGGCAGACATGGCCCCGAAAATCCGCCAGCTGTTTATTCAGCTGGTGAATGAGGATGCCAATTCCCACACCATCGGCGCCGCCGTTTCCCGGATGGGAATCAGTATTTCCCAGCGCCTGCTCCAGCTGGGGGAAAAAGAGCTGGGGCCGCCGCCGGTGCCATACTGTCTCCTGGCCCTGGGCTCCATGGCCCGGGATGAAATGACTCTGGTCACGGATCAGGACAATGCCTTTGTGATGGATGACACCTTTGATCCCGAAGCACATGCCCCCTATTTCAAGGCACTGGCCCAATTTTTAAGTGACGGTCTGAACCGATGCGGGTACCCCTATTGCACCGGAGATATTATGGCCACCCATTCCCGGTGGCGACAGCCCGTATCGGTCTGGAAAACCTATTTTTCCGACTGGATCGATCACCCGGACCCGGAAGCCCTGCTCCATGCTTCTATTTTTTTTGATCTGGAAGGCATTTTCGGCGAAACCGGTCTGGCCGGTCAACTCAAGCAGCTGATTCTGGAAAAAGCACCGAAAAACCCGCGGTTTCTGGCCTGCCTGGCCCGGAACGCCCTGCTCAGGAAACCCCCTTTGGGTTTTTTCCGGAAATTTGTTCTGGAACATGACGGCAAACACCATAAAACCTTTAATCTCAAGCGCAGGGGGTCCGCTCCCATCAGTGATCTGGCCCGGGTTCATGCCCTGGCCTGCGGTGCCGTACCCATCAACACCCGGGAACGGCTGCTCCGGGTCAAAGAGACCTCACTTCTGGCCGAAGGGGTGGGCGATGACCTGCTGGATGCCTTTGAACTGATCTGCATGGTCCGTATCCGCCACCAGGCACGCCAGGCGGAATCCGGGGCTGTGGTGGACAACGATGTCATTCCGGAAAGCCTGTCATCCTTTGAACGCAATCATCTCAAAGATGCGTTTCAGATTGTGTCCCAGGCCCAGTCATTTCTCAGATACCGGTACAATGTGTCCCCCGCCATGCAGACCGGTGTGCGGTCCGGACAGAAATGACCCGGTTCAAATCACCTGACCCCCCGTTCCCTGTTGACTGGCCGTCCCGGTTTGATGTTCTGGAAAAACAGGCAAAAGACCCGGCCATCAAAGCATTTTATCAGGCCGGCAGTGTTCCGGGTGACACCCCCCTGAAACAAGTGCCTTTTCTGGCCCTGGACCTGGAAACCACGGGCTTGAATCCGCAAACCGATGCCATCATCAGTGTCGGGTTCATTCCGATGTATCATGACCGGATTTTATGCGGCGGAGCCCGGCACTGGGTGGTCCGGCCGGATCAGAACCGTTCGGATATCCAGACCGTCATTCACGGCATCACCCACTCCCGCATGGATGCCTGCCCCCGGTTCGACACCATTTTACCCCAGCTGCTCAAGGCCATGGCCGGCCACGTCGTTGTGGCTCATTACAGCCGGATTGAACAGGAATTTTTATGCAAAGCCGTTGCCGAGTTGACCGGTGATGATCTTGAATTTCCCATTGTGGACACCATGGAAATCGAATCCAGAAAACACCCGGTTTTCCGGCCCAATCTGTTCCAGCGCTGGATGGGAGAAAAAAACAGCCCCTCCCTGCGCCTGGCCCATGCCAGGGAGCGGTACAACCTGCCTCCCTATCGCCCCCATCATGCCCTGACCGACGCCCTGGCTGCAGCAGAACTGTTTTTGGCCCAGATAAAAGACCAGTTCACTGTGGACACACCCATCTCGGCCTTGCTGTATCCACAGCCGTTAAAAACATAATGCCTTGACAAATAAAAACCCCGATTTTAGGATATCTTAGATTTTAAACAAACTGTTTGAAAAGGTTCCTTTTTTCAATACATATAAACTTAGGTTGACCCCTTCATGACTGTATCCTGCACCCTCATTTTTGATCCGTTTGGCCGCCGGGTTTCCGCACCGGCCGGCACCGCACTGTTTCAAGCCGCTCTTTCCAAGGGCATACTGCTCAGATCCGATTGCGGCGAAAAAGGCACCTGCGGCAAATGCCGGGTGATCGTCGATCACCCGGATCATCTGTCTCCCCGGACCGAACAGGAGCAGAAGCTGCTGAAAAAAAGAGGGCCGGATCACCGCCTGGCCTGCCAGGCCCGCATCCTCAAAGGACCGCTGAGGGTGACGGTTCCGGAAAACCTGGTACTGGGCGATGAAGTGTTCGGGAAAACCGGCATCCAGGGAAACTTCAGCATCGATCCTTCGGTGCGGCGGTTTCCTTTGACAGCAGACCAGATCAAATCGGTTGATGACACGACGGTTCTCAGCCGGGAAGAAAAAATCAGCCGGGCCGTGGAAACCCGATTTTCACAAACGATTGATTTTACAGACCCCATGCCGCTGACCCAGCTGGCCGATCCTCGGATTTACACCCATGATCTTACCGTGGTGGTACAGGAAAACAACCATGTCACAGCCATCCACCCGGGATTGCATCCCACGGGGACCGGGTTCGCTTTTGATATCGGCACCACCACGATTGCCGCATACATGTGCGATATGAAAACCGGCACGATTCTTTCGGCCAAAGCCATGGTCAATCCCCAGCGCAGATATGGGGAAGATGTCATTTCCCGGATATCTGCGGTCAATGATCATCCTGATGCACTGACGGCCCAGCAGCACCTGGCGGCTGGTGCCATGAACCATCTGATGGACGCCTGCCTGGAAGAAACCGGGAAAAACCGGGACACCATAGACCGGATTACCGTGGTGGGGAACACCACCATGCAGCATCTGTTTGCCGGACTCAATCCCCATACCTTAGGGACCGCCCCTTATCTGCCGGTTTTTCAGGACGCCCTTGTTCCGACCTGCAACGATCTGGGACTTCATGCAGGAGATAACGTTCCGGTATTCATTTTTCCGGTGATCTCCGGATTTCTGGGAGGGGATATTCTGGCGGCCTGCCTGGGTGATTTGTCCCATACCAGAAAAGAGACCACCCTGATCATCGACATCGGCACCAATGGCGAACTCATGCTCTGTACCGGTGATAAAATATGGGCCACCAGCTGTGCCACCGGCCCGGCCCTGGAAGGGGCTCAGATATCCAGCGGCATGAGAGCCGCCACCGGTGCGGTCAGCCGTGTCTGGGTGGAAAACGGCGCCATCGCCCATGACACCATCAACCAGGCCCC
>CALGAJ010000284.1 GCA_937951975.1 uncultured Desulfotignum sp. | reverse complement strand
AAAAGATGATCAAAAATGAATTTTGAGCCTCGAATTCTGTGGAAGGGATTCTGGCCCGGGGTTTGAGTTCCCGCAGTTCCACAAAGGGATACGGAATTTTCATGCGCAAAAAATTATTATACGACCCCACCAGGGAATACCCGATGACGAACTGATCCAGTTCATCCCGGAGCACCTCATAATAGGATCTTCTTAAACGGTCTTCCCTGCTCAGACATTCCCTTTTTTTGCAGAACTCGATCATTTACCCCCTTTTTTTTCAGATCTGAAAGTTTATCCCAAAGCCACGACCCCCGGCAACGGTTTGCCCTCCATCAAATGTAAAAATGCCCCGCCGCCGGTGGATACATAAGACACCAGATCAAACACGTTGCATTGTCTGGCAGCCAGACCGGTATCCCCCCCGCCCACAAAACTGAAGGCATCGGCATCGGCAATGCCCCGGGCAACGGCACAGGTCCCGGCCATGAACCCAGGCATTTCAAACACACCCATGGGACCGTTCCATACAATGGTTTTGGCCCCGGAAAGCTCCCGTATGAATGTTTCGGCGGTTTTCGGTCCGATATCCATTGCCATCCACCCGTCAGGCACTGCATTTAGTGCCACTGTTTTTGTCTGAGCGGTTTGCGCAAATGAATCCGCCACCACCAGATCTTCGGGCAGGTGGACGGCAATCCCTTTTTCCCGGGCTTTATGAAGAATTCTGCCTGCCGTGTCTTTCAAATCGGGTTCTATCAGGGACGCCTTGGTGTCAATTCCCTGACTGAGCAAAAAAGTGTTGGCCATGGCTCCGCCGATGATCATCTGATCCACGGTGTTGAGCATATTTTCCAGGGCCGCCAGCTTACTGGATACCTTTGCGCCTCCGATCACCGCCACCAGGGGTCTTTTGGGATTTTCAAACACATCGGCATACGCATTCATTTCCCGTTCCAGCAGAAACCCGGCGGCGGCCTCAGCCACATGCGTCACCATACCGGTTACAGACGCCTGGTCCCGATGGGATACAGCAAAGGCATTGTTCACATACACATCACACAACTCGGCCAGTTTCCCGGCGAACCCGGGATCATTGGATTTTTCCTCTTTATGGAATCTCAAATTTTCCAGCATGAGGACATCCCCGTTTTCCAGGGCCGCCACCTGATCCATCGCCGGGGATCCGATACAATCCGATGCAAACCTCACTTTTTTCTGTAAGAGCATGGACAGATGTTCGGCCACAGGGACCAGGCTGAATTTTTTTTCATATCCTTGTTTGGGCCGCCCCAGATGGGAGGCCAGAATTATTTTTGCCTGCCGGTCCTGAAGATATGCAATCAAATCCAGTGTCTGCCGGATCCGGTTATCATCGGTGATCTTTCCCTGTTCATCCATGGGCAGATTATAATCCACCCGGACAAATACCCGTTTTCCCGTCACATCTATCTCTTTAACCGATCTCATTCAATCCTCCTTTTTTGCCCTGGCATGAATGCGCCGGTGCACCTGTTTTTTTCTGGACCAGCGTTCAAAAAAATTCATAATGCCCGCCCGTTCGCTGCGATCAATCAATTCTTCTTCCACTGCTGCCCCGTCTTTGGTGGCCAGGGCCTGCTTCAGACACCGGGTTTTGACCGGACAATGATAAAAGCATGACTCCGGCGTCTGTCTCAATCCGTTTGCCTGCATGGGAAACACTTTTTCAAGCTCGCCGAAACACGGCGGCAGGTTATCTTCTTCCATGGTCATCGGATGCGTTGAGTTCCTTTTGAAACCGGGCCATCTGTCCCTGAGCCGCAAAGCTGTAAACACCCCGGCCCCCCACGATTAAATGTTCATGAACGGTAATTCCCACCATGCCCAGGGCAAACACCAGTTTACGCGTGATATCCTTATCACTGGCCGACGGCGTCACATCCCCGGACGGATGATTATGCGCAAAAATCATTGCCGCCGCCTGATGCTGGAGCGCCTTGATCACCACTTCCCGGGGATAGACCGCACTGGCGCTCAAAGAACCGGAGAACAGAATTTCAGATGTCAGGACCCGGTTTTTGGCATCCAGAAAAATACCCACAAAATGTTCCCGGCCTTTGAACCCGATGGTATGATTCAAATAATTCACCAGTTCATCCGGATTGTTCACCACATCCCGCTCGACAACCCTGGTTTCCAGGTACCGGTCCGCCACCGCCTTGATCAGGCGGATACCCATACTGTTGACCGGCCCGACACCGGGCACCCGGCACAGATCATCCACATCCGCCTCCAGCACGGCCTGGAAACTTTTGAACTCTTTCAACAGCGCCTTGGCCGCATCTTTACAATCCTTCATGGGCGTGTTCAAGGTCAGCAGCAGTTCAATGACCTCATAATCCTGGAATCCTGCAAGCCCGCCGGAAAGAAACCGCTCCCGCAGCCGTTTCCGATGTCCTGCACCTTTATGGGTCGTTTTACTCCGGGCCGTCTCCGTCGGCCGGCTGGATTTCTGAGTCAAGATCGTCTGTGTCTCCATTCTCGTCAAAGAGCCGGGCGATACCTATGAGTTTTTCACCGGCCCCCAGATTGATCAGCTTGACGCCCTGGGTGTTGCGGGAAATGATGCTGATGCCGCCGATATCCGTGCGGATCAATATCCCCTTATCCGTCACCATCATGAGCTCATCCGTATCATCCACCAGGGCCAGGGAAACCATTTTACCGTTCCGCTTGGATGTCTTGATGGAAAACACCCCCATGCCGCCCCGATTCTGGGTCTTATATTCTGCCACGGCCGTGCGTTTGCCATATCCGTTTTCCGTGACGGTCAACAGGGTCTGCTGCCCGGCCAGCACCTCCATTCCCACCACCTGGGAATCTTTTGAAATCCGCATGCCCCGGACACCCATGGACCCTCTGGCCGTGGCCCTGACATCGGACTCATGAAATCGGATCACCTTGCCGCCGTCCGACCCCAGAAACACGTCCATGTTACCGTCTGTAATGCGGGCGGCAATGAGTTCGTCTCCCGGGGCCAGCTTCACCCCGATCAGTCCACCGGACCTGGGCCGGGAATAGGCCATGAGATCGGTTTTTTTCACCCGTCCCTTGCGGGTGGCCATCATCACATACCAGTTTTCCACAAACTCATTCACCGTGAGCAGCGTGGCCAGGGTTTCCCCCTCCTCGAACTGCAGCAGGTTCACAATGGCCTTGCCCAGGCTGGAGCGGCCGGCCATGGGCAGTTCATACACCTTGGCCTGGTACACCTTGCCGAAATTGGTGATAAACAGCACCGTGGCATGGGTGGAGGCCACAAACAGATGCTCCACAAAATCATCGGATTTGGTTCCCATGGCGGTCTTGCCTTTGCCTCCCCGGTGCTGACTGGCATACAGGGTGACCGGGTTACGTTTGATATACCCGGAACGGGTCACGGTGACCACCATGTCCTCTTCAGCGATGAGGTCTTCGATGCTGATATCGGCGGTACTTTCCACAATCCGGGTCCGGCGGTCATCCCCGAACTCGTCCACCAGCTCCGTGAGCTCCTCCTTGATCAACCCTTTGACCACCTGGTCGCTGCCCAGAAT